>NZ_MJIR01000093.1:0-43943 GCF_001878835.1 Microbacterium sp. AR7-10
GAGTTCGTCGGCAGCGTCAGATGTGTATAAGAGACAGGCGGCAGACCGTCTCGGTGGGGGATGTTGAGGGTCTGACGCCCCTGGGTATCGGGTGGGGAGATGGATGGGGACAGCTGCGGGTGATCGGTAAGCAGACCGGTGCTCACGATGTGTGCGTTTTCTGTGGTGATGGCGGGGCGAAGCCACCGCCGTTGCCGGCGGAGTCGGCGCCCGGGGATGCAGTATCGCAACAGACCGGCCGACACGCGGTTCGACCGAGACGTCAGGATGCTGACGGGGCGTGGCCCGCGATGCGGGCGGGCGTCGGCTGCCGGGAAGGCGGCGACGGCGATCATCGATCAGACGCACAGAGGCGTCAGAGAGATCGGGAGAGGCGGGGTGGTTCTAGCCCTGAGAACGGGTGAAGGTCACCGACGTGGCGGCGCGTGGCGCACGCATCGGCGACGTGGTGAAGAACCATGCGTCGTTGTTGTTCGTGATCATCGGTGACCTCCTCTCTTGTGATCGGAGGACACGCTAGTGAAGTCTCACAGCCCGCGTCAAGCATTTCCTTTCGACGCGGCGTGTCGCGATCGGCGCCGGCGGCGTCAGAACCCGGCGAGAACGGCGCGGAATCCGCGTCGTTCCGGTCGATCTCCGGTAGCGTCTCACCCGTGAACCCCCTGACCCCGAAGGCGCCGTCATGCATCTGAAGAGCCTGACGCTCAAGGGCTTCAAATCGTTCGCGCAGCCCACGTCCTTCGTGTTCGAGCCCGGGGTGACGTGCATCGTCGGCCCGAACGGGTCGGGCAAGTCGAACGTCGTCGACGCGCTCGCCTGGGTGATGGGCGAGCAGGGCGCGAAGACGCTGCGCGGCGGGAAGATGGAGGACGTCATCTTCGCCGGCACCTCGACCCGTGGCCCTCTCGGCCGCGCAGAGGTGCAGCTGACAATCGACAACAGCGACGGTGCTCTGCCCATCGACTACGCCGAGGTGACGATCAGCCGCACGCTGTTCCGCAACGGCTCGAGCGAGTACGCCATCAACGGCTCGAGCTGCCGGCTGCTCGATGTGCAGGAGCTGCTCAGCGATTCGGGTCTCGGCCGCGAGATGCACGTCATCGTCGGCCAGGGGCGCCTGGACACCGTGCTGCAGGCATCGCCAGAAGACCGCCGAGGCTTCATCGAGGAGGCTGCCGGCATCCTCAAGCACCGTCGCCGCAAGGAGAAGACGGTGCGCAAGCTCGGCGCGATGGAGACGAATCTCACGCGGCTCAGCGATCTCGCCGGCGAGATCCGTCGACAGCTCAAGCCACTGGGACGGCAGGCCGAGATCGCGCGCGAAGCGCAGACGATCGCGGCGGTGGTGCGCGATGCCAAGGCTCGGCTGTTCGCCGACGACGTGGTCGCGTTGCGCACGGCCCTCGCCGATCACACCCGCACCGAACACGAGCGGCACACCGAGCGACTCGTGCTCTCGGAGCAGGCGGAGGGCGTGCGCGCGGGCATCCAGCGCCTCGAGCAGCAGCAGAACTCCGCCGCCGTCGACCGCGCGCGCAGCATCGCGTTCGCTCTGGAACAGGCCCAGGAGCGGATGCGCAGCCTCTACACGCTCGCCAACCAGCGTCTCGCGCTGCTCGGCAGCGAAGACGATGATGCGGTCACCGCGATCACCGTCACCCAGGACGCCATCGACGAGGCATCCGACGAGATCACGCGCATTTCGGAAGGGCTCGGCGACGCGCAGGACGCCGCAGTGGCCGCGAGCCGGGAGGTCGTGAACGCCCGAGCCGAGCTCGACACCCTCGACGTCGACATCGCCGAGCAGAGCGCGCTGGTGTCGCAGTACGACATGCGACTGAACACGCTGCGCGGCAACGCCGACGCGGCGGCATCCGCCCTCGCCGCCGTGCGCGGCGCCGTGCTGCGCCAGGAGCAGGCCCTGGAGGCTGCGCATCAGCGTCGCCGCGAGGCGGCCGAATCCCTCGAGGCGATCGACGACGCGCACGCTCCCGAGGGCTCCGCGGCGNNGCGGCGGCGCTCACCAGCGCGCTGTCGCTCTCGGGCGGAGCAGCCGAGATCGTCGCATCCGGAGCCCCAGGGGTGCGCGGGCTGGTCGGAGACTCCGTGCAGGTCCGCCCGGGTTTCGAGGGCGCCATCGCCGCCGTGCTCGGCCCTCTCGCAGAAGGCGTGCTGGTCGACGCCGCCGACGACGCGTTCGCGCTCGTGGCTGAGGGTGCTCGAGGCACCGTGGATCTGGTGATCGCCGAGGGCACGGTCGCCTCGGACGTCGCCATGCCGAGCCATGACGGAGCCGTCCGCGCGGGCGAGGTCGTGGATGCGCCGCACGGGGTGCGGTCGCTGCTCGCGACGGTGCTGATCGCCGACGATCTCGAGACCGCGCGCACGGTTCGCCGCGCTCTCGACGCGATCGGCGATGACCGCACGACGATCGTCACCAGGACCGGCGAGGTGGTCACCGCCCACACCCTCCGTGCCGGGTCCGGCGAGACATCGCGCCTGGAGCTGATGGCGGAGCGTGACGCGGCGAGCGATCGTCTGGCCGAGGTGCGCACCGTCGTCGACGCGCTGCGCGCGGGCCGGGTCGACGCCACCGACCGTGTGGAGACGGCGCGGCGAGCCGCGAAGGATGCCCTGCGCGCTCTGCGTGAGCACGACGCCGCGCTGGCGAACCATGCCGAGCGGGTCAACCGGGTCACCGTGCAGCACGAGGCCGCGGTGGCCGAGTGCGACCGGCTCGAATCGAGTCTTGCCCAGGCGCAGTCCGCTGTCGCTGACGCTGAGCAGAAGGCCGCGGCGGCCAAGAACGAGCTGCAGTCCGCCGAGTCGGAGCCGCGCCCGGTGCTCGATGCCTCCGCCCGAGACGGTCTTCTCGACGCGCTGGAGTCGGCACGCGAGGGCGAGGTTCGTGCTCGTCTCGAGATCGAGACCCTGCGCGAGCGCGTGCGGGCGGCTCAGGCGCGAGTGGTCGCTCTCGAGCGTCAGCGCGAGCAGGAGCGGGATGCCGCGGCTGAGGCCGCGCGTCGGGCCGTGATCCGTCGCGCTCAGCGCGCGGCCGCGTCCGCCGTCGCGGAGGAGCTGCCCCGCGTGCTGGACTCGATCGACCGATCGGTGAGCGAGGCGCGCGTCGCCCTCGCCGCAGCCGAGGCCGAGCGCTCGGCGCACAACGAGGAGCTCGTGGCTCTGCGCACGCAGGAGAGCTCGCTGCGGGATCGCCTCGCCAGCCTCACCGAGAGCGTGCACGGGCTCGAGCTGCAGATCCACGAGAAGAAGCTGCACCTCGGCAGCCTCCTCGACCGGGTGGCGTCGGAGCTCGCGCTCGACGAGGACATCCTCGTCGCGGAGTACGGTCCGGATCAGCTGATTCCCCGCGATCCCGGCGCGGAGCCGGACGAGGACGACGACAGGGGCACGCCGTTCGACCGGCGTGTGCAGGAGAGGCGTCTGAAGGACGCCGAGCGCAAGCTCGCCCAGCTCGGGCGGGTGAACCCGCTGGCCCTCGAGGAGTTCGCCGCGCTCGAGCAGCGGCACGCCTTCCTGACCGAGCAGCTCGCCGACCTGACCAAGACGCGCCAGGATCTGCTCACGATCATCGCCGAGCTCGACGAGCGCATGCAGACGATCTTCGCCTCGGCGTTCGAGGACACCAGGCAGGCATTCGGCGAAGTGTTCCCGCTGCTGTTCCCCGGCGGCTCTGGCAGCATCTCGCTCACGAACCCCGACGACATGCTGAGCACGGGCATCGAGGTCTCCGTGCGTCCGGTCGGCAAGAAGATCGAGCGGCTTTCGCTGCTCTCGGGCGGCGAGCGGTCGCTGGCTGCGGTCGCGCTGCTCGTCGCGATCTTCAAGGCGCGACCCAGCCCGTTCTACATCCTCGACGAGGTCGAGGCCGCACTCGACGACGCCAACCTCGGTCGACTGCTCACGGTCTTCGAGCAGCTGCGCGAGAGCTCCCAGCTGCTGGTGATCACGCATCAGAAGCGCACGATGGAGATCGCCGACGCCCTGTACGGCGTGTCCATGCGCCAGGACGGCGTCTCAGCCGTGGTCGGACAGCGCGTAGGCGACCGCACGGCGGCATCCGCCTGATCCGGCCGGGCGCCGCGAGCACCTAGGCTGGAGACATGGCGGAGAAGTCCTGGTCCCTCGGTCGCGCGCTGCGCGGCATGTTCGTCAAGCCCACGATCGATGAGACCACGTGGGAAGACCTCGAGACCGCGCTGATCACGGCCGACTTCGGACCCGACATCACCGAGCAGCTGCTCGACGAGCTGCACGCCAAGGTCGACCGCTACCGCACCACCGACCCGCGCGACCTGCAGCGCATGCTGCGTGAGACGCTGGAAGAGCGCTTCGCCAAGTTCGACACCACCCTGAAGCTCACCGAGCGCCCCGCGGTCGTGCTCGTCGTCGGCGTCAACGGCGTCGGGAAGACCACGACGATCGGCAAGTTCACGAAGTTCCTGCGCGGGTTCGAGCGCAGTGTCGTGGTCGGCGCCGCCGACACGTTCCGCGCGGCCGCCGTCGAGCAGCTCGCGACCTGGGCGCAGCGCGGGGGAGCGGCCATCGTCCGCCCGCAGCAGGAGGGCCAGGATCCGGCATCCGTCGCCTTCCAGACGGTCGAGTACGCCAAGAACCAGGGCATCGAGATCGCGATCATCGACACCGCCGGGCGCCTGCACACCAAGAGCGGTCTGATGGACGAGCTGTCGAAGGTGCGCCGCGTCATCGAGAAGCAGGCGCCGATCAGCGAGGTGCTGCTCGTGCTCGACGCGACGACCGGCCAGAACGGCGTGATGCAGGCCGAGTCGTTCCTGCAGCACGCCGGTGTCACCGGGCTGGTCATCACCAAGCTCGACGGCTCGGCCAAGGGCGGTTTCGTGCTGGCCGTGCAGGAGCGCACGGGCATCCCCGTGAAGCTTCTCGGCCAGGGCGAGGGGATCGACGATCTGACCGGTTTCACGCCGCACGTGTTCGTGTCGTCGCTGGTCGGCGCATGAGACGACCTGGGACTACCGCCGCAGCGGAGAGGCTGGTTTCATAGCGATATGGCGATCGAACACGACTACTTCGGGGTTCTCTCCTCGGGCCCCGACGGCGCCATCTTCTGGACCGAGCGGGTCGACTTCGGCGACCAGTCGGTCACCGTCGACCTCACCGCGCCGGATCAGGACGACGTGTCGATGGCAGCGCTGGACGTCGCGGCGGCGCTGATCGCCGGCATCGAGGATCTGGATGCCACGGTGCGCGGCGCCATGCTCACCGAGGTCGACGATCGCACCAGCGAGGTGACCGAGTACATCCTGCAGCAGCAGGAGGCGTTCGGCGAGGACCTCGAGGACGTGCTGGTCGACGTCAGCGGTGACGCCGCCGTCGACATCATCCGGTCGCTGCGGCTGTCGAGCATGACCATCCTCGCCGACGAGCACGGCGGATCGGAGCCGTTCGCGGTGCTCGAGTACGCGCTCGACGCCGACGAGACCGACGAGGTGCTGCTGGTGAACCTCGCATCCGACGGCTCGGTGCAGTCGGTCACCAGCGCCGACTGATCCTCAGACCGCCTGCGCGAATCCGAGGTCGGCGCCCTCGGCGATGTGCGCGAGATGCGGCGGGATCTCGCGGCCCTTCGAGATCATCGACTGGGCCCACAGGCGTCCGGCGCGGTATGACGAGCGCACCAGGGGACCTGCCAGAACGCCGAGGAACCCGATGCGCTCGGCCTCGGCCTTGAACTCGACGAACTCGTCCGGCTTCACCCAGCGGGCGACCGGCAGGTGGCGGGGTGTCGGGCGGAGGTACTGCGTGATGGTGATGATGTCGCATCCCGCATCGCGGAGGTCTTGCAGCGCCTGCACGACCTCCTCCGGCTCCTCGCCCATGCCGAGGATGAGATTCGACTTCGTGATCAGACCCGCGTCGTGCCCCTGCGTGATCACGCTCAGCGAGCGCTCGTACGTGAAGGCGGGCCGGATGCGCTTGAAGATGCGCGGAACCGTCTCGACGTTGTGCGCGAACACCTCCGGCCGGGCGTCGAAGATCTGCCCGAGGAAGGCGGGGTCGGCGTTGTGCTCGTTCGCGAGCAGCTCGACCCCGGTGTTCGGGTTCAGCGTGTGGATCTGCCGCACGGTCTCGGCGTTCAGCCATGCGCCCGTGTCGGGCAGGTCGTCGCGGGCGACGCTCGTCACCGTCGCGTAGCGCAGGCCCATCCGCTGCACGCTCTCGGCGACCCGCCGGGGCTCGTCGGTGTCGTAGGCGTCCGGCTTGCCGGTGTCGATCTGGCAGAAGTCGCAGCGGCGCGTGCACTGGGATCCGCCGATGAGGAACGTCGCCTCGCGGTCCTCCCAGCACTCGAAGATGTTCGGACAGCCCGCCTCCTGGCAGACCGTGTGCAGGTCCTCGCTCTTGACCAGCGACTGCAGCGCGGTGTACTCCGGGCCCATCTTCGCCTTGGTCCTGATCCACTCGGGTTTGCGCTCGATCGGGGTCTCGGCGTTGCGCACTTCCAGACGCAGAAGCCTGCGCCCGTCGGGGTGGGCGGCGCTCATGCGGCGACTCCTTCCTGGGCTGTCGCGTACTCGGCGACGAAGGCGTCGGCGACGGCCCGCGCGATGTCGGTCGGCGCGATCCGTCTGCCGGTGACCTCGCTCACGGTCGTGACGCCGGCGTCGGTGATGCCGCAGGGGATGATCCCGCGGAAGCCGGCCAGGGTGTTGTCGCAGTTGATCGCGAATCCGTGCATGGTCACGCCCTGCTGCACGCGCACGCCGATCGCGGCGACCTTGTCCTCGCCGAGCGGGCGACGCACCCACACGCCGCTGCGACCGTCGACCTGATAGCCGTCCACCCCCAGCGGCTTCAGGATGCCGATCAGCAGCCGCTCGAGGCGACGCACGTGGGCGACCACATCGATCGGCTCGTGAAGACGGACGATCGGGTAGCCGACCAGCTGGCCGGGGCCGTGCCAGGTGATCTTCCCGCCGCGATCGACATCCACCACCGGAGTGCCGTCGTGGGGGCGCTCGTGATCCTCGGTGCGCTTGCCTGCGGTGTAGACGGCCTCGTGCTCGAGCAGCAGCAGCGTGTCGGGCCTCGTGCCGGCGACGACCTCGGCGTGGACGCTGCGCTGCAGATCCCATCCCTCGAGGTAGGGCACGTAGTCGGGTGCGAGACCGGGTGTCTGGATGTCGAGCATCGACGTTTCTCCCATTGTTGGATGCCGTCCAAGAAACGGTACGGCATTCACCATACGCCCTTCGCGCCGTCGGCGGACACGACCCGCGGCTACGCTGATCGCTATGAGTACGACTTCGCGAGCAGGGCGCCCCCGAGCGTCGTCTCGCGAGACCCTCGCGGAGGCCGCGTGCGAGCTGTTCCTCGAGCAGGGGTACGAGGCGACGTCCATCGTCGACATCACCCGTCGCGCCGGTGTGAGCCGATCGAGCTTCTTCAACTACTTCTCGTCGAAGAGCGATGTGATCTGGTCGGGCTTCGACGCCAGGATCGACGCGGCACTGATCGCATTGGCGCGTCTGGGGACGGATGCCGACGGCCCGGTCGTTCGAGACGCGCTGCGTCCGATGCTGCACGAGCTGGCACCGGACCCGCTGGCGCTGGCGCTGCGCCACGCGAGTGCGATGGGCGTCGAAGCCGAGCTGATCCGCGACACCGGGCTTCGACACGCCCGGCTCGCGTCCGCGATCGCCGCCGCAGCGCGCAGCGCCGGAATCGAGGTGATCCGAGCCGACATCCTGGGCTCCGCGTTCGCGACGGCGGTGCTCTCCTCCGTGCGGGTGTGGGCCGAGCAGGGTGCGGGTCAGGCATCGCTCGAGGCGCGGTTCGAGGATGCGATGCGCGTCGTTCACGACCTTCCCTGGCGCTGATCGGACGACACGCGCCGCTCGCGTAGAATCGGAGGCACCATGGCTACGTTTGGCACGCTCTCCGATCGGCTCACCGAGACCTTCCGCAACCTGCGCACGAAGGGAAAGCTGACACCCGCCGATGTCGACGGCACGGTCCGCGAGATCCGGCGCGCCCTGCTCGACGCCGACGTCGCCCTCGTCGTCGTGAAGGACTTCACCGCGAAGGTGCGTGAGCGCGCCCTGGGTGACGAGGTGAACAAGGCGCTGAATCCCGCGCAGCAGGTCGTCCAGATCGTCAACGAGGAGCTCGTGGCGATCCTCGGCGGTGAGCAGCGCCGTCTGGAGTTCGCCAAGAACCCGCCGACGGTGATCATGCTCGCAGGCCTGCAGGGCTCGGGAAAGACCACGTTCGCCGGCAAGCTCGCCAAGCAGCTCGAGGGCGAGGGGCACACGCCGCTGCTCGTCGCCGCCGACCTGCAGCGTCCCAACGCCGTGAACCAGCTGCAGGTCGTCGCCGAGCGTGCAGGAGCGACGATCTTCGCGCCCGAACCGGGCAACGGCGTCGGCGACCCTGTTCGCGTCTCGAAGGACGGCGTCGACTATGCGCGCCGCCACCAGCACGACGTGGTCATCATCGACACCGCCGGACGCCTCGGCGTCGACGCCGAGCTGATGAAGCAGGCATCCGACATCCGCAAGGCGACCAGTCCGGACGAGGTGCTGTTCGTCATCGACGCCATGATCGGACAGGACGCGGTCAACACCGCGAAGGCGTTCCAGGACGGCGTCGACTTCACCGGCGTCGTGCTGTCGAAGCTCGACGGCGACGCGCGCGGTGGCGCCGCGCTGTCGGTGGCGTCGGTCACCGGCCGCCCGATCATCTTCGCCTCGACGGGGGAGAACCTCGAGGATCTCGAGCCCTTCCACCCCGACCGCATGGCGAGCCGCATCCTCGACCTCGGTGACATCCTCACCCTCATCGAGCAGGCCCAGCAGGCCTTCGATGAGGAAGAGGCCATGAAGATGGCCGAGAAGCTCGCCAACGAGGCCTTCACCCTCGAGGACTTCCTCGAGCAGCTTCAGCAGATGAAGAAGATGGGCTCGATGAAGAAGATGCTCGGCATGCTGCCGGGCATGGGGCAGATGAAGCAGCAGCTCGAGGACTTCGACGAGCGCGAGATCGACCGCACCGAGGCCATCATCCGCTCGATGACGCCCGGAGAGCGCCGCAACCCGAAGATCCTCAACGGCTCGCGCCGGCTGCGCATCGCCAAGGGCTCCGGCATGACCGTCACGGACGTGAATCAGCTCGTGCAGCGCTTCGAGCAGGCGGCCAAGATGATGAAGACCGTCGCCCGCGGCGGCACCCCCAACATCCCCGGCATGGGTCCCATGGGCAAGCCCGGCGCGTCGAGCAAGCGGGGCAAGAAGGGCGCGAAGGCCAAGAGCGGTGGCTCGCGCTCCGGCAACCCCGCCAAGCGCGCCGCGGAGAACGCAGGACGGGCGACCTCCAACGCCGCACCGACCGGAACCGGTTTCGGGCTCGGCGGGCAGAAGGCGCCCAGCGAGGCCGACCTCGCAGAGATCCAGAAGCTGTTCGGCAAGGGCTGATCGTCCGCGCAGACGGAAGCGGGCCCGGAGATCGCTCTCCGGGCCCGCTTCGTCATTCGCGGATCACCTCACGTCGGCGTCGACCCAGTCCATCGACTTCGAGACGGCCTTGCGCCAGAGGCGCAGCTGACGGTCGCGCTCTTCGGCATCCATGGTCGGCTCCCAGCGCTTGTCCTCCTGCCAGTTCGCGGACAGGTCGTCCAGCCCGTTCCAGAAGCCCACGGCGAGCCCCGCCGCGTAGGCGGCACCGAGTGCGGTGGTCTCGGCGACCACGGGGCGCACGACCGGCACACCGAGCACATCGGCCTGGAACTGCATGAGCGCGTCGTTCGCGACCATGCCGCCGTCGACCTTGAGCTCGGAGAGATCGACTCCGGCATCCGCGTTCACCGCGTCGAGCACGTCGCGCGTCTGGAACGCGACCGCCTCGAGCGCCGCGCGGGCGATGTGGTTCTTGTTGGAGTACCGCGTCAGGCCCACGATCGCGCCGCGCGCGTCCGGACGCCAGTACGGGGCGAACAGTCCCGAGAACGCCGGCACGATGTACACGCCGCCGTTGTCGTCCACCTGGCGGGCGAGATCCTCCACCTCGGGTGCCGAGCCGATGATCCCGAGCTGGTCGCGCAGCCACTGGATCAGCGATCCGGTGACCGCGATCGACCCCTCGAGCGCATAGTGCGTGGGACCGTCGCCCAGCTTGTATCCGACCGTGGTGAGCAGACCGTTCTTGGAGTGCACGACCTCTTCACCCGTGTTGAAGATCAGGAAGCAGCCCGTGCCGTAGGTGTTCTTGCTCTCGCCCTTGTCGAACGCGGCCTGTCCGAACGTGGCGGCCTGCTGGTCGCCCAGGATGCCGGCGATCGGGGTCTCGCGCAGGAGCGAGGAGTCCTCTGCGGTGCCGTACACCTCGGACGACGAGCGGATCTCCGGCATCATCGAGCGCGGCACACCGAAGGCCTCGAGGATGTCGTCCCGCCACTCCAGGGTCTCCAGGTCCATGAACATGGTGCGCGACGCGTTGGTGACGTCCGTCGCGTGCACGCCTCCGTCGACGCCGCCGGTGAGGTTCCAGAGAACCCAGCAGTCGGTCGTGCCGAACATCAGGTCGCCGGCCTCCGCCTTCTCGCGTGCGCCCTCGACGTTCTCCAGGATCCAGGCGATCTTCGTTCCCGAGAAGTAGGTCGCCAATGGCAGACCGACGACCGGCTTGAACCGCTCCACACCACCGTCGGCCGCGAGTCGGTCGACGATCTCCTGCGTGCGGGTGTCCTGCCAGACGATCGCGTTGTAGATCGGCTTGCCGGTGTTCCTGTCCCACACCACCGCGGTCTCGCGCTGGTTGGTGATGCCGACGGCGGCGATGTCGTGGCGGGTCAGGTCGGCGCGGCTCAGCGCCAGGCCGATGACCTCCTGCACGTTGCGCCAGATCTCCAGCGCGTCGTGCTCGACCCAGCCGGCCCTGGGCAGGATCTGCTCGTGCTCCTTCTGACCGGTGGCGATGATGCTGCCCTTGCGGTCGAAGATGATCGCACGGCTCGACGTGGTGCCCTGATCGATAGCGATGATGTATTCAGCCATGGTGTCTCTCCTTTGAAATCGATACGGGTCAGGCGAGGCTCAGCAGAGCCGGTGCGAGGAGCGCAGCGATCGCCGCGCCGATGAACGGGCCGACGACCGGCACCCACGAGTACGACCAGTCGCTGGAGCCCTTGCCCTTGATCGGCAGGATCGCGTGGGCGATGCGGGGTCCGAGGTCACGGGCCGGGTTGATGGCGTATCCGGTGGGACCACCGAGCGAGGCGCCGATGCCGACCACGAGCAGTGCGACAGGCAGAGCGGTGAGCGGGCCGAGGCCGCCGGGGGTGCCGACCTGGATGTCGCCGTAATCGGCGAACGCGAAGATGACGAACATCAGCACGAAGGTGCCGATGATCTCGGTGACCAGGTTCCAGCCGTAGGAACGGATCGCGGGACCGGTGGAGAACACGCCGAGCTTGTTCGCCGCCTCCGGCTCCTCATCGAAGTGCTGCTTGTACGCCAGCCATGCGAGCACCGCGCCGACGATGGCGCCGAGCAGCTCCGCAGCGGTCGCGACGAGGAAGGCGACGAAAGTGATCTTGCCGGCGATCAGCAGACCGAGCCCGACGGCCGGGTTGATGATCGCGCCGGAGTACGCCGACACGAGTACACCCGCGAACACGGCGAGACCCCAGCCCCAGTTGACCATGAGGAATCCACCTGCGAAGCCCTTGTTCTTGGCAAGAGCCACGTTGGCGACGACTCCACATCCGAGGAGGATCAGCATCGCTGTTCCGACGAACTCGGAGAGGAAGTACAACCCGAGATTGACATCAGTCATGTCTTCATTGACCTTTCGTGCTGCCCACGCTCTCCCCGGCGCGGGCAATGGGTGAATTCATGTCGCGGGGAGGCGACGGTCGGTGCTTCAGCCGTTCTGATGCGACGGAAGAGCGGGAACGTCGAGGCCGTGTCGGTCGTTGAGCAGCGAGCGCGTGTCTTCGAGCTCGGCGATGCGACGTCCGTCATCCCAACCGAGGAGAGGCGCCATCGCATCGGCCAGTTCGACGAGCACCTCGCCGGTGACCTCACCGGTGAAGGCGAGACTGGTGCGGCGCAGGATGACATCCTGCAGTCGGACCGCGTGCTCGCGTTCGATCATCCACATCAGCTCTCGGGTCGAAAGGTCACCGTCGGCGAGCGGAGCGTCATCGCCCTCCTGGATGAACTGCCATACGTCAGCCGCGTGCGTGCCGTATCGGGTCAGCAGGCGCTCGGCCCGGTCGCCGGCGCCGGAAAGGTTCTGCTCGATCCAGCTGTGCCGGGCGCGCGCGGTGCGAGGGAAGCCCTGTCCGCCGCCGATCGCGCGGCCGACAGTCGACACTCGGCGGCCGCGACCGATCAGACCGAGCACGACGTCGGAGAGCGATTCGCCGAGGGCGCGGAACGTGGTCCACTTGCCGCCGACGAGGCTGACCAGGGGGACGTCTCCGTCGCGGTCGACCTCGACCCGGTAGTCGCGCGAGACGAACCCGGGCGCAGTGTCCTCGTGGCGGGGGAGCGGACGGATGCCCGAGAACGTGAAGACGATCTGATCGCGCGATACCGGGATGGACGGGAACACGTGATGGATGAGGTCGAAGAAGTAGTCGATCTCCTCCTCCGTGCACACCGGCACCTCCCGAGGGTCGGCGTCGATGTCGGTCGTGCCGACGAGCACGCGGCCCTTGAGCGGATAGATGAGCACGATGCGTCCGTCGGAGTGCTCGAAGAAGATCTCCCGCCCGCCGGTCGCGTCGAGCAGCTCCGGGTGATCCAGCACGATGTGCGACCCCTTGGTGCCGCCCATGAAGCGGGTCTCCTCGCCGAGGGCGTCGTTGGTGAGGTCGGTCCACGGACCCGAGGCATTGACGACCACGTCGGCCGACACCGTGAACTCGGTGCCGGTCTCGAGGTCGCGCAGCAGCACGCCCTCTGCGGTGCGGCCGACGGCCTCGACGTAGTTGAGCGCCACGGCGCCAGGGTGCGCGGCCCGTCCGTCCTGCAGCACGTCCAGCGCGAGACGCTCCGGGTCGTGCATCGAAGCGTCGTAGTACGTGGCGGTGTACTTGATCTTCGGGTCGAGCGCGGGCAGCTCCGACAACGAGCGCTTGCGTCCGAGGAAACGGTGGCGGGGGACGACCCCGCCATCGCGAGAGAACGTGTCGTAGATGGTGAGCCCGACCTTGATCAGGAAGGCGCCGCGCTCCTGCGGCTTTCCGCTGCGGTGCGTGAGGAAGCGCAGCGGTGCGGAGAGGATGCCGGAGAATGTCGAGTAGATCGGGATGGTCGTCTGCAGGGGCTTGACGTAGTGCGGCGCGATCTTGAGCAGGCCGTTGCGCTCCTGGACGGATTCCCGCACGAGGCGGAACTCGCCGTTCTCGAGATAGCGGATGCCGCCGTGGATCATGTGGCTCGAAGCTGCCGAGGCCCCGGAGGCGAAGTCGCCGCGTTCGACGAGAAGCACGTCCACGCCCTGGAGGGCGAGATCGCGGAACGTGGAGATGCCGTTGATCCCCGCACCGATGATGAGAACCGTGGTGCGTCCCGACTCGCGGACGGCTTCGACCTGCTGGCGTTCACGTGATGAGTGCGTCGACTCGATCATCTTCGACCTCCCTCTTCTCTGGATGTTCTCAGCATCGACCCGAAGAGCGACACGTGCAACCCGGATGCACATATGTGCAAGAATCGGCGCGGAGGACGACATGACAACGGACGCCGCACGCGACCGGAAGCTGATCGCGGCGCTGACCGCGGCTCAGCTGTATTACATGCAGGACCAGACGATGGAGGTCATCGCTCGCGAGCTCGGCACCTCCCGATCATCGGTGTCCCGTCTGCTCAGCTTCGCCCGGGAGGTGGGCCTGGTCGACATCCGTATCCATTCGCCGCTGGAGCGGCTGGGGATGCTCGAGCAGCGACTCAACGAGCGGCACGGGATCACCGCTCACATCGCCCCGATCCCGGAGCGGGTCAGCGAGGTCGAGCGACTGGAGCGCGTCGCGCTCACCGCCGGGCGCCTGCTGTCGCAGTTCATCGACTCGAACATGGTCGCGGGGGTCGCCTGGGGCTCCACGATCAGCGCCGTCAGTCGGGCGCTGATCCCCAAGGAGACCCACGGGACGACCTTCGTGCAGCTCAACGGCGCAGGCAACACGCAGACGAGCGGTCTGGAGTACTCCAGCGACATCCTGCAGCGCTTCGGTCACGCCTTCGGCGCCCAGGTCGAGCAGTTCCCCGTCCCCGCGTTCTTCGACAGTCCCGACACCCGAGAGGCGATGTGGCGCGAGCGCAGCACCCGGCGGGTGCTCGCCTTCCAGGCCAAGATGGACATCGCCGTGTTCGGTCTGGGCTCGCCTGAGGCCGATGTGCCCAGTCGGGTCTACGTCGGCGGCTATCTCGGCCGCGACGACTACGGCAGCCTGAAGGAGGACGCGGTCATCGGCGATGTCGCGACGGTGTTCTTCCGCGCAGACGGGACCTGGCGCGATGTGCGCCTCAATGCACGTTCTACCGGCCCCGGACTCGACCGGCTGAGGCGTGTGCCGCGCCGCGTGTGCGTCGTCTCGGGCGCGGCGAAGCTCGGCTCGCTCAAGGCCGCGATCGGAGCGGGACTCATCACGGACGTCGTCCTCGATGACGCGCTGGCTCGCAGGCTGCTCGACAGCGACTGATCCATCAGGACCGCCTCGCCGATGGGCGGAGCGCGCGGCGCCTCAGGCGAGGACCGAGCGGTCGGGCCCCGCCCGGAACTCCCGGATGAGATGCTGAACGACCTGGCGCAGGTCGCCGCCCGCCGCGTCGGCCGCCGCGAGCTGGCGCGAATAGCTCGCCCCCTGCTCGACGATCGTGCGCACACCCTGCAGCTCCTGCGTGCAGCGCAGATCGGCGGCGATCGGCATCAGATCCTCGACGACGGCGGTGATGTGCTCGCGCACCGGCACCTGCGATCCGGCGCGATCGACGATAACCCTGGCATCCAGGCCGTATCGAGCCGCCCGCCACTTGTTCTCTCGATGGAACCAGGGCTGAAGCGTCGGCAGAGGCCTGCCCTCATCGAGCTCGCGGGAGAAGAACTCCACGAGCGTCTGGGTGAGTGCGGCGACGGACGCCAGTTCGCTCAACGTCGACATGCCGTCGCACGCGCGGACCTCGATCGTGCCCCACTTCGGTGCGGGCCGGACATCCCACCGGATCTCGGACGGATCCTCCATCACCCCGGTGCGGGTCATGTCGTCGACGAAGGTCTCGAACTCCTGCCAGCTCGATATCGACCAGGGGAGCCCGGCGGTGGGCAGCTGCTGGAACACGAGCGCGCGGTTCGACGCGTAGCCCGTCCGCTCGCCGGCCCAGTACGGGCTCGAGGCGGAGAGCGCCTGAAGGTGGGGGAGGAATCCCGCCAGCGCGCCCATGATCGGCACGACCTTCGCCCGGTCGTCGACACCGACATGCACATGGATGCCCCAGATCATCATGTTCCGACCCCACCACTGGGTGCGCTCGATGAGCTTGCGATAGCGGTTCTTGTCAGTCACGCGCTGATCGAACCACTGGGCGAAGGGATGGCTGCCGGCCGACAGCAGCTCTATCCCGGCAGGATCGGTCGATCGGCGCACCGCCGCGATGGCGGCGGCGACATCGTCGACCGCGTCGGCTACCGTGGCGCCGACGCCGCTGGTCACCTCGATGGTGTTCGTGAGCAGCTCGCCGGTGACGGTGTGGCGTTCCGGGGCGCTCTGCCGTTCGAGAAGGGTGAGCAGCTCGGGTGCGCGGCCGACGAGATCTCCGGTGGTGGGGTCTGCGAGCATGACCTCCCACTCCAGCCCCACTGTCGAACGAGCGGAGGAGGCGAATTCGATCGGCACGCGCACAGTCTGACACGCACGGCCGACTCGCTGCGCGCACCGTGTCGTGTCGTTTCGCGGACGGCGGCCGGATCTGGCAGAATAGAGGGTCGGACGGCTGCTCGACCCTCTATCCAGCATTCGTCACCCCGTACAGAGCTTCCGCCGGATGTGCACCCCACTCTCCAGGCGACCGGTTCATCTTTCTTTCCACACCATTCAGGAGAATCGTGGCTGTCAAGATCCGTCTCAAGCGCATGGGCAAGATCCGTGCACCGCACTACCGCATCGTCGTCGCCGACTCGCGCACCAAGCGCGACGGTCGCGTGATCGAGGAGATCGGCAAGTACCACCCCACCGAGCACCCCTCGTTCATCGAGGTCGACTCGGAGCGCGCGCAGTACTGGCTGTCCGTCGGCGCTCAGCCGACCGAGCAGGTCGCGGCGCTGCTGAAGCTCACCGGCGACTGGGGCAAGTTCAAGGGCGACAAGGACGCGAAGTCCACGGTTCAGGTCGCCGAGCCGAAGGCGCCGTTCGAGATCGACTCCGCCAAGAAGTCGGTCATCAAGCCCAAGGCCGAGAAGAAGGCCGAGGAGGCCCCGGCCGACGCTCCCGCCGACGCGGAGGCCGCTGAGGCTCCCGCCGCCGACGCAGAGTAATCCGCTGTGCTCGCCGCCGCGCTCGAACACGTCGTCAAGGGGATCGTCGATCACCCCGACGATGTCCGCATCACCGCATCCGCGTCGCCCCGTGGCGACCTCCTCGAGGTGCACGTGCACCCGGATGACCGTGGTCGCGTGATCGGGCGCGGCGGCCGCACCGCCAAGGCGCTGCGCACCCTCATCTCCGCCCTCGCCGACGGACGTCGCGTCCGCGTCGACGTCGCGGACGACTGACGTGGCCGCCGAGAAGAATCAGCTCCGCGTCGGCCGGCTGCTCAAGGCGCACGGCCTCAAGGGCGCGTTGAAGCTCGAGCTGTACACCGACAATCCGGAGCGCCGCTTCGTCCCGGGCGCCGAGTTCACGCTGCAGGTGCCTGAGGCATCCAGCTGGCACGGCAAGACCGTCACGATCCGCGAGTACCGGGTGATGAACGGCAACTCCGTCGTGTTCCTCGACGGCGTCGACGACCGCGATGCGGCGGAGTCGCTCGTCCGCGCCATCCTCTGGATGGATGAGGACGACGAGGTCGAGGACGACGCGTGGTACGCGCACCAGCTCGTCGGTCTCGACGTGCTGCGCGACGACGTCGTCGTCGGTCGCGTCGCGAGGGTCGAGCATCTGCCGGCGCAGGATCTCCTGATCGTGAAGACCGAGTCGGGCGAGGTGATGGTGCCGTTCGTCGAAGCCATCGTTCCCACCGTCGACGTCGCCGCCGGCCGTGTCACCGTCACGCCGCCCGCCGGGCTCTTCGAGGAGCTTCCGGCAGCGGATTCGGGTGACGACGCGCCATCTGAGTGAGCGACGGCCTCCGCGGATGAGAATCGACGTCGTATCGATCTTCCCGTCGTATTTCGACGGTCTTGCTCTCTCGCTTCTCGGCAAGGCGCGTGACTCCGGCATCCTGGATCTGCGCATCCACGATCTGCGCGACTCGACGTCCGACAGGCACCGCACCGTCGACGACACCCCGTACGGCGGTGGCGCCGGCATGGTGATGAAGCCTGAGCCCTGGGGGCTCGCACTCGATCAGCTCGCGGCGACGGAGGCATCCGACCGGCCGACCATCATCTTCCCGTCCCCCGCCGGCGAGGTCTTCACGCAGGCGACCGCGCGCGATCTCGCCACCCGCGAGCATCTGATCTTCGGCTGCGGGCGCTACGAGGGGATCGACGAGCGCGTCTTCGAGTACGCCGCCGAGCTCGGCGAGGTGCGCCTGATCAGCCTCGGCGACTACGTGCTGAACGGGGGAGAGGTCGCCGTGATGGCGATGGTGGAGGCGATCGGGCGACTCATCCCCGGCGTCGTCGGCAACCCGGAGAGCCTGGTCGAGGAGTCGCACGAGGACGGACTGCTGGAGTATCCCTCCTACACGAAGCCGTCGGTGTGGCGAGACCGCGAGGTGCCGCCGATCCTGCTCAGCGGCAACCACGGTGCGATCGCGGCCTGGCGCCGTGAGCAGCAGATCGAGCGCACCCGCGCGCGTCGTCCGGACCTGCTCTCCGACTGAGCTCGCGGCCGGTCAGCGCCCGGAGCGCACCGGCAGCTCGCCGGTGCGCGTGTCGCTCGGCTCCGGCGATGCGCCGTGCCGCTTCTTCGCCCGCAGGGAGCGGATGCGGACGACCGCGAACACGACGGCCGTCACCACGACGACCACGATGACGACGTTCTGCACCACGTCCACGTACTGCTCGACGATGTGCCAGCCCGAGCCGAGGAACCAGCCGCAGAGGATGAACGCGGTGTTCCAGATCAGGCTGCCGAGCGTGGTCAGCGCGCCGAAGCGCCACAGCGGCATGCGTGCGACGCCGGCCGGGATCGAGATGAGGCTGCGGAAGATCGGCACGAACCGACCGAAGAAGACGGCCTTCCCGCCGTGACGGTGGAACCAGGCCACCGTGCGGTCGACGTCGGAGACGTCGATCAGCGGAAGACGATCCGCGATGCGTCGCAGTCGACTCAGGCCCAGCCACGCGCCCAGACCGTACAGGGCGAGCGCTCCCACGAGCGATCCCGCGGTCGTCCACGCCACGGCCTCCCACAGTCCGAAGGCGCCGTCGTGGGCGGCGATCCCCGCCATCGGGAGGATCGCCTCGCTCGGCAGCGGCGGAAACAGATTCTCGAGGGCGATCGCGACGCCGGCCCCGATCGGACCGATGATGTCCATCAGGCTGATCACCGCATCGATGAGTGAGCCCAGCCAGGAGGTGTCGGTCGTGGAGGTCGTCATCGTGCGGCGCATCCCTCGGGGTCGTCGGGTGGGGTCGCACGCGAGTCTAGGCAGGACGCATGCGAGAGTTCTGGGAAGGCTCGCGGCGTGCCCGCGGTCGCGCGGCGAGCCGAGCGGGCCGGCTGCGCCGATGTCGTGCGATCAGTCGACGCCGAGGAAGCTGCGGTCCGTCAGCACGATCGGGCCGTCCTTCGTGACGGCCACGGTGTGCTCGGAGTGCGAGCCGCGTGACCCGTCGGCGCTGCGCAGCGTCCAGCCGTCGTCGTCCGTGACGAGCTCGTCGGTCGTCGCGAGGAACCACGGCTCGAGCGCGAAGACGAGACCCTCTCGCAGCGGGAATCCGCGCCCGGCGCGGCCGTCGTTCGGCACGTGCGGGTCGCCGTGCATGATGCGGCCGACGCCGTGGCCGCCGAAGTCGGTGTTGATCGAGTAACCCTCGCCGTGCGCGACCGAGGCGATGGATGCCGAGATGTCGCCGATCCGGTTGCCGACGACGGCGGCGGCGATGGCGGCGTCCAGAGCGCGCTCGGTGGTGTCGATGAGCCGCAGATCCTCGTCGCGGGGCGAGCCGACCACGAACGACACGGCCGAGTCGGCCACCCAGCCGTCGAGGGACACCGCGAAGTCGAGGGAGACGAGGTCGCCGTCGCGCAGGGTGTAGTCGTGCGGGAGTCCGTGCAGCACCGCGTCGTTCACCGAGGTGCAGATCACCTTCCCGAACGGACCGCGACCGAAAGAGGGCGCGTAGTCGATGTAGCAGGACTCGGCGCCGGCGCGGCGGATCAGATCGTGTGCTCTGGCGTCGATGGCGAGCAGGTTCGTCCCCACCTTCGTCTCATCGCGCAGGGTCGCCAGGGTCTCGGCGACGAAGCGGCCGGCGGCGCGCATCTCGTCGATCTCGGCGGGGGTGCGCAGTTCGATCATGGAGGTTCCTCTCGTCAGCATCCATTCTCCCCGATGCGCACCCCGGCGATGCCCACAGCGAACACTCGCCCGCACAGGCGGGTGCGCACGTAGCATCGGAGTATGGACCTGCGACGGCTGTTCTTCCGCTGGCTGCTGCCGGCATCGCTCGCCCTTCCCGCGTGGATGCTGGTCGGCTGGGCCATCTTCGGCCAGAGCGGCTGGGCGCTGCTCTGGGTGCTGCTGATGGCGATCCCCGGCGTTCTCGTCACTCAGCTCGTGCTCACGCTGCTGACACGTTCGCGCCCGTCCGTGCGCGCCGAGCGCGCGGTGTCGTGGCTGGACATCGCCGGCTTCGCGGTGTGGCACGTCCTGACCATCCTGGTCGGCTTCTTCATCGCGGGGGCGTTCCCGTGGCTGCTCGCGGCCGCCATCGTCGCCGCGGTCGCCCTGTTCTGGATGCAGATCTGGCAGCTCTGGAACGAGGCGCGCGACGCCGGCGCGCGGCTGCGCGAGACGCTGACGTGGTCGACGATCGCCCCGCAGCAGCGCAGCGACTCGACGCGCAGCGAGCCGAGCGTCGTCATCATCGAGGAGTCTCGTTCGCGAGAGTTCTGACCGACGCCCCTCGAGTGGCGCGGGGGGCCGGTTCGTGGCAGAATAGCTGTTTGTGCCGTGATCCGGTTCTGCCTCAGGGGAACCCGCGGTCGCATAGCGCGCCGCTCGGCACACACCCGTTCTCATCCCTTTGAATCATGCATCCGACCTGTGGCGAGTGCAGAGAGAGACGATCATGCAGATCCTCGACGCCGTCGACGCGGCTTCGCTCCGTTCCGACATTCCTGTCTTCCACCCCGGCGACACCGTCAAGGTGCACGTGAACATCACCGAGGGCACGCGCTCGCGTATCCAGGTGTTCCAGGGCGTCGTCATCGGCCGTCAGGGCGATGGCGTGCGCGAGACCTTCACGGTCCGCAAGATCAGCTTCCAGGTGGGCGTCGAGCGCACCTTCCCGGTGCACTCGCCGGTGATCGACCACATCGAGGTCGTCACCCGCGGTGACGTCCGTCGCGCGAAGCTGTACTACCTGCGCAACCTGCGCGGCAAGAAGGCCAAGATCAAGGAGAAGCGCGACAACTGATCCGTCGCATCCTTGCGAAAGAACCCCGGGACACTCGTCCCGGGGTTCTTTCGTTCACTCGTGGGTGTGCGAACCTTGTACTGCCGCGTGCGCGGTGAGTCGATGAAGAGGAAACACATGACATCCGATGCCCCCGCGGCAGTCCAGCCACCGCAGCGGCGTCGGGGCGCACTGGTCTTCCTGCGCGATGTCCTGGTCATCATCGTCATCGCCGCGCTGGTGTCGTTCGTGGTCAAGACCTTCGTCGTGCGGTCGTTCTACATCCCGTCGGGATCGATGGAGCGCACCCTGCTCGTCAACGACCGCATCCTCGTCGACGAGCTCACTCCCCGCTTCACCGGGTACGACCGCGGTGATGTCGTCGTGTTCAAGGACCCAGGCGGATGGCTGCCCCCGGCTCCGCAGCGGCCGGCACGGCCACCGCTGGTCGAGGCCGTCGACTGGGCGCTCACCTTCGTGGGCATCTCGACCACCGATGCCCAGGATCACCTGGTCAAGCGGGTGATCGGCATGCCCGGTGACCACGTGGTCTGCTGCAACGCGCTCGGGCAGATCACGGTGAACGGCACGCCGATCAACGAGCTGGGGTACCTCAACCTCCCCGAGGGCGACACCGCGGCCTCGGACATCGAGTTCGACGTGACCGTGCCCGAGGACCGCATCTGGGTGATGGGCGACAACCGCGACCGCTCACAGGACTCCCGCGCGCATCAGGAGCTGCCCGGCGGCGGTTTCGTGCCGCTGGAGAACGTCGTGGGCCGTGCCTTCCTGACCACCTGGCCCCTCGACAGATTCGGGTCCGTGGACACGCACGACGACGTGTTCCGCGCGGTGCCCGCACCCGAATGACCGTGGTGGCCCCGACGCTCACGCTCGAGCGTCGCCTGCTCAAGGACTTCGACCTCATCATCGCGCTGGACGAGGTCGGCAGGGGAGCGCTCGCGGGTCCCGTCGCCGTCGGGGCGGCGGTGATCGATGCCGCAGGCTCTCGTCGTCGGGTGCTCGAGGGGCTGCGGGACTCGAAGCTGATCGCCGAGAAGCGTCGACCCGAGATGGCCGAGCGGGCCAGCAGGTGGGTGCCGCTGTCGGCCGTGGGCTGGTCCAGCGCCGCGGAGATCGACCAGGTGGGGATCATGCGCGCTCTCGGCCTGGCCGCGTCGCGGGCGGTGCAGGCTGTCGTCGACGCCGGCGCGAGCCTGGAGCGGACGCTCGTGATCCTCGACGGCAACCACGATTACGTCTCCCGCGTGCATCCCGCGCCGCTCACCGTTCGCACCGTCGTCAAGGGCGACCGCGACTGCGCCTCCGTGTCGGCTGCGTCCGTCATCGCGAAGGTGGCGCGCGACACGCACATGGCCGCCCTGCATCCCGAGCATCCGGACTACCAGTGGGAGCGGAACAAGGGCTACGCGAGCCCGGAGCACCGCCAGGCGATCCGGGAGAAGGGCCTGTCGCCGCTGCACCGATCGTCGTGGGCCATCGCGGACGCGCCGACGCTGTTCTGAGGAATCCGCATAACGGGCCCTGTCCTCATAGGATGGAGACATCATGGATGAGGATGCCTTCGACGACTACGACCGCGAGCTCGAGCTCGCGCTGTTCCGCGAGTACCGCGACGTCGTCGGCCAGTTCCAGTACGTCGTCGAGACCGAGCGCAGGTTCTACCTCGCGAACGAGGTGAACGTCGTCCGTCGTGACACCGAGCACGACTTCTACTTCGAGATCTCGATGACCGATGTGTGGGTGTGGGACATCTACCGCGCCGATCGCTTCGTCAAGGCCGTCCGCGTGCTGACCTTCAAGGACGTGAACGTCGAAGAGCTGCAGCGGCGCGAATTCGAGCTGCCCGAAGAGCTGTCGCTCGACGGCAAGTGATGATCATCCCCAGTTCGGGGATGTCGGCGGGTTCTCCACAATCACTGTGAAACCCGGCCGCCGAGGTCGGCGTCGCGACGCAGGCTGTCGTCATGGCAGCGAAAGACGACTTCGGGCGAGCGGGCGAACAGCGCGCTGCAGAGCATCTGAGCGCGTCCGGCTACGAGATCCTGGAGCGCAACTGGCGGTGCGCGCAGGGCGAGATAGACATCGTCGCGACGCGCGGCGACCTGCTCTGCATGACCGAGGTGAAGACGCGCCGATCCGAGCGCTTCGGGCACCCGTTCGAGGCGATCGACGAGCGCAAGCATCAGCGGCTCTGGCGCCTGGCGTTCGCGTGGGCTGAAGCCCACCCCGAGCTGTCCAGGGGCAGACGCATCAGGGTCGAGATCATCGGTCTCACCGGGACGGACGTCCGTGACGCACGACTCGAGCATCTCGAGGACCTGCGATGAGCACGGCGCGCACCTGGGCTGTCGCGCTGACCGGGGTGGACGGGCACATGGTCGAGGTCGAGGCGGATCTCAGCAACCAGACCCCGGGGTTCCAGATCATCGGCCTGCCCGACAAGGCGCTCGGTGAGGCCGCACAGCGCGTGCGCAACGCCTGCGTGAACGCAGGGCTCGACTTCCCGCGTCGGCGACTCACCGTGAATCTGTCACCCGCGAACCTGCCGAAGGCGGGCAGCGGCTTCGACCTGAGCGTCGCTGTGGCGACGCTGGCGACCGGGGGAGCGCTGCGTCGCGAATCCGTGCGCTCGACCGTGCACATCGGCGAGCTGGGCCTCGACGGCAGGCTGCGCCCGGTGCCCGGCGTGCTGCCCGCCGTCTACGCCGCGGCGCGCGCGGGATTCACACGCGTGATCGTGCCCCACGCCAACGCCACCGAGGCTCGTCTCGTGCCCGGCGTCGAGGTGCACGCCGCGGTGTCGCTCGCGGAGGTCGCGGTGGCGCACGGCGCCGATCTCGAGGTGGATGACACGGAGCCCGTCGTGCTCCCGGCCCGCGTGGACGCGGCAGATGACACCGTGGATCTCGCGGATGTGATCGGCCAGGACGAAGCGGTGGACGCGCTGATCACCGCCGCGGCCGGCGGACATCACATGATGCTCAGCGGTCCTCCCGGTGCCGGCAAGACCATGCTGGCTCGGCGCCTACCCGGCATCCTTCCGCCGCTGACCGAGACCGAGGCGCTCGAGGTGGCGGCGATCCGGTCGCTGACGGGGGATGCCGTCACCCGCCTCGACGCCCTGCCCCCGTTCGAGGCCCCGCACCACACGGCGTCGGCTGCCGCGCTGGTCGGTGGCGGCTCTCGCGCCCCGCGGCCGGGAGCGATCGTGCGCGCGCATCGCGGCGTGCTGTTCCTCGATGAGACTCCGGAATTCCAGCGAGCCGCCCTGGACGCCCTGCGCCAGCCGCTCGAGTCGGGGCGCATCGAGATCGTCCGTGCCGGATTCGCCGCCAGCTTTCCCGCGCAGTTCCAGCTGGTGCTCGCCATGAACCCCTGCCCGTGCGGCAACTACGGGGTGCGAGGCGCGGAGTGCGCGTGTCCGCCGGCCGCCATCCGCCGCTACGCAGGGCGACTGTCGGGCCCGCTTCGCGATCGCGTCGACATCGACCTGCAGGTCGCGCGCGTGTCTGCATCACGGGCGACGTCCGGCGAGCGGTCGACCATGTCCACCTCCGAGGCGCGCGAGCGCGTCGCCCGCGCACGCGCTGCCGCAGCGGAGCGATGGCGTGCCAGCCCCTGGCGCGTCAACGGCGAGGTGCCGGGGGAGCGGCTGCGACAGGGTGCGCTGCGCCTCCCGCCGGCGGTGCGCGCACCGCTGGACCGCGCACTCGAGCGAGGTGCGGTCACGCTGCGGGCGTATGACCGGGTGCTGCGCATCGCGTGGACCCTGAGCGATCTGGCAGGTCTGTCATCACCCGGAGCCGATCAGCTCGGGCACGCTCTGTTCCTCAAGAAAGGACTTCTGGCATGATCGCGACAGGACTCGAACTGATCGACGACCCGGAGCTGCGTTCGAGCGCTCGCCTGCTGCGTGCCGATGCGGACCCCGCCGAGGTGGCAGCGCGGGTCGCGTGGTCCGTGCTCGTCGAACCCGGAGATGGTGTGGCCGGTGCGTTGCTGCAGGCTCTGGGTGCGGTGCAGGCGCTGCGCACCGCGTTAGGGGAGTCGGGTCTCGTCCCTCCCGGAGTGACAGCGCCCCGGCCTCTGGCGGAGGCGCTGGCGAGGTGGCGGCCTCGCGCGAGCACCCGCGCGGTGCGGGATGCCATGCTCGCCGCGCACAGTGTGGGAGCGCGCCTGCTGCTTCCCGGCGACGAGCTCTGGCCGGACGGACTCGACGACCTCGAGGTCCACCAGCCCGTGCTGCTGTGGGCGCGGGGCGATGTCGATGTGCTGCGCGCAGAGACGGCCGCGGCGATCGTCGGCGCGAGGGCCGCCACGGGGTACGGCGAGAGCACCGCCGCCGAGCTGGCGGGCGACCTCGCGACCGGGGGCACCCTGATCGTGTCGGGAGGCGCCTACGGGATCGACGGCGCCGCGCACCGCGCAGCGCTCGGCGTCGGCGGCGCGACGGCTGCGTTCCTCGCGGGCGGTGTCGACCGGGCGTATCCGATCGGACATCAGCAGCTCTTCGATCGGATCAGGCAGTCCGGCGTGGTGCTCAGCGAGGTGCCCTGCGGATCGGCGCCGACGAAGTGGCGCTTCCTCGCCCGCAACCGGCTCATCGCGGCCGCGACCATGGCGACCGTCGTCGTGGAGGCGGGCTGGCGCAGCGGCACGCTGAACACCGCCGGGCACGCGGCGTCGCTGGCACGCCCGATCGGTGCGGTCCCCGGGCCGATCACCTCCCCGGCATCGGCCGGATGCCATCGGCTGCTGCGGGAGTACGACGCGGTGTGCGTCACGAGCGCTCAGGAGGTCAGAGAGCTGTGGGGGGAGCAGGATGTCACGGCCCGTCCCTCCACCGCCCCGGATCACGACCGCACCAGGCTGTTCGACGCGATGAGCGCCCGCAGCCCCCGCGACCCGGCGGACATCGCGCGCCGCAGCGGACTCTCCGTCGAACGCGTGCGCTCGCTCCTCGGCGTGCTGGCCCTCGAGGGTGCGGTCGCACAGCGGGAGGACGGGTGGGTGCGCAGCGACTGACCGCATCACGGCGCGGCAGTCGGCGATGCCGCCGAGGAGCGGCATGCTGGAGCGGTGCGGTATGCGGACGCGGTGACATCCTTCACGTCGTACCTCGAGCGGGTGCGACGGCTGTCACCGGCGACCGTGCGCGCCTACCGCTCCGACCTCGCCGACCTCGGCGCCGTCGTCGCCGACGTGGACCTGCGCGAGATCGACCTCGAGCTGCTGCGCGAGTGGCTGTGGCGAGCCACCCGACGCGGCGACGCGAGGTCGACGCTCGCTCGACGCGCGGCGGCCGCACGCTCGTTCTTCGGGTGGGCGCACGAGAGCGAACTCATCCCGGTCGATCCCAGCCTGCGCCTCGTGACGCCGAAGCGCACCAAGACGCTGCCGGTCGTCGCATCCCAGGACGGCATGCGCGACCTGCTCGACCAGCTTCGTGCGGCCGCGGCCGCCGGTGATCCCCTCGCGCTGCGCGACCATGCGATCCTCGAGGCGCTGTACGGCAGCGGCATGCGCGTGTCCGAGCTGTGCGGCGTCGACGTCGACGACGTGGACATGGATCGTCGCACCGTGCGGGTGCTGGGCAAGGGCGCCAAGGAGCGGGTGGTTCCGTACGGCGCGCCCGCCGCCGACGCCATCGGCGCCTACCTGAGCCGAGGGCGCCCGGCGCTGATGGTGCGCGCCGCGCAGTCGACGCCGGCGCTGTTCCTCGGTGCGCGCGGAGCGCGCATCGGCGCCCGCACCGTCTACGCCCTCGTGGCCCGGGTTCTGAGCCCGATCGTCGGCGCCGAGCACGTCGGCCCGCATGCCCTCCGGCACTCCGCAGCCACGCACCTGCTCGACGGCGGGGCCGATCTGCGCGCGGTGCAGGAGATCCTCGGTCACGCGAGCCTCGGCACGACGCAGATCTACACGCACGTGTCGGCTGAGCGTCTGCTCGCCGGATACCGCCTCGCGCATCCGCGCGCGTGACACCCGGCGGATGACCCGGTGCGCGCCCCCTCACCCTTCGCAGCAGGGAAGCAGGACAGCCCTCGGCACTTCGCCGAACAGGGGCAGGGGATTGACGTAGCGCCCGTCGAGCCGGACGCCGACATGCAGCGCGCCGCGCGCGGTATGACCACCTGCCGCCACCGTGCCGATCAGATCCCCGGCCGCCACCGCATCGCCGGGGGACAAGGCCGACGACACCGGCTCCCACGTGCTCACCCGACCCCCGCCATGGTCGATCGTGATCAGCGGCCTGTCGACCACCGTTCCGCGGAACGCCACGACGCCGGGAGCGGGAGCGATGACGTCAGGGCTCGCGCCGACCGCGACGTCCATGCCGCGATGACCTGACCCGTACTCGTGCGCCGGGGCGCGGAAGGGAGCGACGATCGAGCGGGCGCCGCGCACCGGCCATTCCCACGTTCCGTCGGCTTCGGAGGGACTCGCGCTGCCGCCGAGGGACAGGGCGAGCGAGAGGACGAGGGCGGCCGATCTGGAGCGCATCGACTCACCCTCGCCCATGCCGCGTCGCCGCGTGCGCGGGATGGCGACGGCCGGGGATAAGCCGCCGATTCACGCTCCTGTGCAGGACGTTCGCGGTGGCCCGATCCTGTACACTGGGGGAGCACCTCGAAATCGAGGTGACTACGCGTGCCCACAGCGACTCAGGTCGTGGCATCCACTCCCACAGGTCCCGCTCTTCGAGCGGGCGGGTGTGCGCCGGGTACCAGGACTGCCGGTCGAATCGATCGGCGTATCAACCTCAACGACGCGAGAGCGTCAGAACAAGGAGACGACCATGGCTGTGGTCACCATCCGCCAGCTGCTCGACAGCGGCGTGCACTTCGGACACCAGACCCGCCGGTGGAACCCGAAGGTGAAGCGCTTCATCCTGACCGAGCGCTCGGGCATCCACATCATCGACCTGCAGCAGTCGCTGTCGTACATCGACCAGGCCTACGACTTCGTCAAGGAGACCGTCGCGCGCGGCGGCACCATCCTCTTCGTCGGCACCAAGAAGCAGGCGCAGGAGATCCTCGCCGAGCAGGCCGACCGCGTCGGCCAGCCCTACGTCAACCAGCGCTGGCTGGGTGGCCTCCTCACCAACTTCTCCACCATCGCGAAGCGTCTCGCTCGCATGAAGGAGCTCGAGGAGCTCGACTACGACAACCCCGCGGCTTCCGGCTTCACGAAGAAGGAGCTCCTTCTCAAGAAGCGCGAGCTCGACAAGCTGCACAAGTCGCTCGGCGGCATCCGCAACCTGTCGAAGACCCCGTCGGCTCTGTGGGTCGTCGACGCCAAGCGCGAGCACCTCGCCATCGACGAGGCCAAGAAGCTCGGCATCCCCGTGATCGGCATCCTCGACACGAACGCCGACCCGGACGACTTCCAGTACCCGATCCCCGGCAACGACGACGCGATCCGCTCGGTCTCGCTGCTGACCCGCATCATCGCCGACGCCGCGGCCGAGGGCCTGCAGCAGAAGCACAACCCCGACGCCGGTGACGCCGAGCCGCTCGCCGAGTGGGAGCGCGAGCTGCTCGAGGGCGGCGAGGCTCCGGCCGCCGCTGACGCTCCGGCCGCCGACGAGGCACCCGCGGCCGAGGCCACCGAAGCTGCAGCCACCGAGGCACCCGCCGATGAGGCTCCGGCCGCCGACGCGACGGCTGAGCCCGCCGCCGAGGCAGACGCCAAGTAAGTCACCCCACACGTTCAGATACGAAGCAAGGAGCCACCACACATGGCCAACTTCACCATCGCCGACATCAAGGCGCTGCGCGAGCAGCTCGGCACCGGAATGGTCGACACCAAGAAGGCGCTCGAGGAGGCTGACGGAGACGTCGAGAAGGCCACCGAGATCCTTCGCCTCAAGGGTGCGAAGGGCAACGCGAAGCGCGCCGACCGCTCCACCAGCGAGGGCCTCGTCGTCGCTCGTGAGACCGACGGTGCCGTCACGCTGATCGAGCTCGCCTGCGAGACCGACTTCGTCGCGAAGAACGAGCGCTTCATCACGCTCGCCGAGAAGGTCGCCGACGCCGTCGCGGCCGTCTCCGCGGACTCGATCGAGGCGGCCCTCGCAGCCCCGGCCGGCGACCAGACGGTCGAGCAGCTGATCTCGGACGAGGCAGCCATCATCGGCGAGAAGGTCGAACTGCGTCGCGTGCGCACCATCACCGGCGACGCCGTGTCGGTGTACCTGCACCGCACCAGCAAGGACCTGCCGCCGCAGATCGGTGTCGTCGTCGCGTACAGCGGCTCGGACGCCGAGACCGCGCGCAGCATCGCCCAGCACATCTCGTTCGCGAACCCGTCGTACCTCACCCGTGAGGACGTCCCGGCCGCCGAGGTCGAGAAGGAGCGCGAGATCGTCACCGAGATCTCCCGCAACGAGGGCAAGCCCGAGGCTGCTCTGCCGAAGATCGTCGAGGGTCGCGTCACCGCTTACTTCAAGCAGGTCGCGCTTCTCGAGCAGGACTACGCGAAGGACAACAAGCTGTCCGTGGCCCAGGTCGCGAAGGATGCCGGTATCACCGTCACCGACTTCGCCCGCTTCAAGGTCGGCGCGTAACAACCTCCAGGGGGTTCGGATCTGCGATCCGAACCCCCTTCTTCATGCCCAGAAGGCACTATCTTGAATCGGGACGAGAGGAACCCACCCATGACCGAAGGCACCGGACGCCGGCGCGTCCTCCTGAAGCTCTCCGGCGAAGCGTTCGGCGCAGGCCAGCTGGGCGTCAACCCCGACGTCGTCGGACAGATCGCGCGTGAGATCGCCGCGGCCGTCGACCGCGTCGAGATCGCGATCGTCGTGGGCGGTGGCAACTTCTTCCGCGGGGCCGAGCTCAGCCAGCGCGGGATGGACCGCGGCCGAGCCGACTACATGGGCATGCTCGGCACGGTCATGAACGCCCTCGCCCTGCAGGACTTCCTCGAGCAGGCCGGCGCCGCGACCCGGGTGCAGTCCGCCATCTCGATGACCCAGGTCGCCGAGCCGTACATCCCGCGTCGCGCCGAGCGTCACATGGAGAAGGGGCGCGTCGTCATCTTCGGTGCCGGTGCGGGCCTGCCGTACTTCTCCACCGACACGGTCGCCGCGCAGCGCGCCCTCGAGATCGGAGCGGACGAGGTGCTGGTGGCGAAGAACGGCGTCGACGCCATCTACACGGCCGACCCCAACAAGGACGCCAGCGCCGAGCGCATCGACCGCGTGACCTACCGCGACGCTCTGCAGCGCGGCCTCAAGGTGGTCGACTCCACCGCGTTCAGCCTGTGCATGGACAACAACATGGACATGCGCGTGTTCGGTATGGAGCCGACGGGCAATGTCACGAAGGCGCTGCTCGGCGAGCCCATCGGAACGCTCGTCACGCCCTGACCGCCTCGTCGCTCAGGGTTCTGCGGCACATCGCCGGATAGAATCGTTCGAAAACCACGACCTAAGGAGCACCCGTGATCGCGGACGTCCTCGCAGATACCACCGCACGCATGACCCGCGCGGTCGACGCCGCCAAGGAGGACTTCGCCACCGTCCGCACCGGGCGCGCGAACCCCCAGCTCTTCCAGAAGCTGATGGTCGACTACTACGGCTCCCCGACGCCGATCGCGCAGCTCGCCTCGATGGCCAACCCCGAGGCGCGCACGCTGATCGTCACCCCGTACGACAAGAGCGCGCTGCGGGCGATCGAGCAGGCCATCCGCGACATGCCGAACCTCGGCGCGAACCCGACCAACGACGGCAACATCGTGCGCGTGACGATGCCCGAGCTGACCGAAGAGCGTCGCAAGGAGTACGTCAAGCTCGTGCGCTCGAAGGGCGAGGACGCCAAGGTGCAGGTGCGCGGGATCCGACGCAAGGCGAAGGATCAGCTCGACGCGCTCAAGAACGACGTGGGCGAAGACGAGATCGCTCGCGGCGAGAAGGAGCTCGACGCGCTGACCCGTCAGTACGTCGACGCGATCGACGACGCGCTCAAGCGCAAAGAGGCAGAGCTGCTCGAGGTCTGACGGCATGGCAGGCGACAGCGATTCCGGCGAACAGCCGCTGACGCGAAGAGAAGCCCGACAGGGCGATGCTCCCGCTGAGGGCGATGAGTCATCGCGCCGCGCTCTCGGCGATTCGGGTGTCGGCGCATCGGACTCGACGCGCCCGCTCGCGGGTGCGTCGTTCCCGGTCTTCGACACCGCCCGCATCCCCCCGCGCCCGCCGATGCCCGCCGAGGACGGCGCGGACTCGCACGCGCTGCGTGAGCAGTGGCGCGCCAGGCGCGGCGAGTTCGAGTCGCACGTGACGCAGGCTCGCGAGCAGTTCGATCAGGCCAACGAGCGGATCAAACAGCGCACCGGCCGCGATCTCATCGTGGCCATCCTCATCGGCGTCGCGTTCGGTGCGGTTCTGATCGCCTCCCTGCTCTTCATCAAGTGGCTGTTCCTGCCGATCGCGATCGCGGCCGGTCTGCTCGGCACCTACGAGCTCACCCGGGCACTTCGCGCGGGCGGTCGCCGTGTGGACATCGCCCCCCAGCTGATCGCGGGTGCGGCGGTGCTGCTCACCGGGCCGTTCGCGGCGCTGTGGCTGAGCTGGGTCGTGCTCATCGCCGCCGTCGCCTTCGTCAGCGTGTGGCGGATGATCGGCCAGATGATCGCCGGCGACGGTCGCACCTACGGTGCGGTGCTCGCCGATGTCGTCGTCGGGGCGTTCGTGCAGGTGTACGTGCCGTTCCTGACCTCGGTCGCGCTCATGCTGCTGAGCCGTGAGAACGGCGAATGGTGGGTGCTCGGCTTCATCGCCGTCGCCGTCGCCGCCGACACATGCGCGTACGCGGCCGGACTCGCGTTCGGCAAGCACCCCATGGCGCCGCGGATCAGCCCCAAGAAGACCTGGGAGGGCTTCGGCGGTGCCGTCGTCGGGTCGCTCGCGGTGGGCGTGCTCCTGGCGATCTTCCTGCTCGAGCTGCCCTGGTGGTGCGGCCTGATCTTCGGCGCGGCGATCCTCATCTGCGCCACGCTCGGCGATCTCGGCGAGTCGATGCTCAAGCGCGACCTCGGCATCAAGGACATGAGCTCCTGGCTTCCCGGCCACGGCGGGCTGCTCGACCGCCTCGACAGCATCCTGCCCTCGACTGTTCCCGCGCTCGCGCTGTATCACCTCCTTACTCCTCTGATCGGATCCTGATGACTGATCCCGACCTCGAGACGCTCACACGGCCGCACGACGAGACGCCGCCGGCGTTCGCCCTGGCACAGGGCCGCCAGCGCGGGTACCACCGTGCTGCGGTCGACAGCTTCCTCGACTCCGCCCGAGCGGCGTTCGAGGAATCGCGTGCAGATTTCGGCGCGGACGACGTGCGCGCGGCATCCTTCCCGCTGGTCAGGGGCGGGTACGTCATCGCCGAGGTCGACGCCGCGCTCTCGCGGGTGGAGGATGCGTTCGCCCAGCGCGCCCGCGAACGGGCGATCGCCCGCGTCGGAGTGGACGCCTGGGTGGCTCAGGCGCGGGAGGACGCTCAGCAGGTGCTCGATCACCTGAGTCGGCCGCGGAAGAAGAGGTTCGCGCGCACCAGCATCCTGACGTTCGGCTACCAGGTGGACGAGGTCGACCACGTCGGCGACCGCATCGCCGCGTTCCTGCGGGACGGCGAGCCGCTCGATGTCGATCAGGTGCGCGGCGCCGCCTTCCGCATGCAGCGCGGCGGGTATCGCGAGGAGCAGGTGGATGCCCTGCTCGACGCCACGGTGGAAGTCATTCTCTCGGTGCGCTGAGGCGTTCTCGGTGAGTTCTCATGGATGAGGTGTGCAGGTGTGCGTAGACTGATGGCCATCGTGACCCCCGATAACGAATTGATCTCGAACGAGACGCGCCGGCCCGCCTCTCGCTTGAAGAAGAAGACTCAGACCCATCGCCCCGTCAGCGCCGTGCTGGCCGGGCTCGCCGTCGTCGGCATCTCCGCCGCCATGATGGCGCCGAGCGGTGTGGCCGTCGCCGACCCCGAGCCGACCGACGGACCCGTGACCGCCTTCTCGCTCGCCGCCGCCGACACGCAGAGCATCACGGTCTCCGTCGAGGGCGCGGACATCGCGCCCGTGGCCCGCAATGGTTTCGAGGTCTACGTCAAGCCGAAACCCAAGCCGAAACCCAAGCCGAAACCAGCGCCCGCACCGGTGGCGAAGACCGCATCGGCTCAGAAGAGCAGTGCACCCGCGCAGCCGCGGTACACGGGTGGCGGCTCCAAGGAGCAGTGGATGGCTGCGGCCGGAATCGCGAGCGGCGACTGGGCGTACGTCGACTACATCGTCTCCAAGGAGAGCGGCTGGAATCCGAACGCGACCAACCAGTCGTCCGGCGCGTGCGGGCTCGTGCAGGCGCTGCCCTGCAGCAAGGTGCCCGGCAACGGATACGACCCGGTCGACAACCTCCGCTGGGGCAACGGCTACGCCGTCGGCCGCTACGGCAGCTGGGCCGGAGCGTACGACTTCTGGACGCGCAACCACTGGTGGTGATCGGGCGTCATGCCACGATCCCGTCGACGCCGGCCTGAGCGTCCCGCGTCCGGCGATTCCTTCGATCGGCTTCTGGCGGGGTGGAAGCGCACCGAGACGAAACGGGGCCGGGAGTGGACCGTGCAGCCGATCTCGGCGACGCAGGCGCTCAAGGACTACCGGTGCCCGGGCTGCACGAGCATCATCGCGCCCGGTACCGCCCACGTCGTCGTCTGGCGTGCGGACGGAGTGATGGGCGAGAGCGCCGACCTCGCCGCCCGCCGGCACTGGCATTCGCACTGCTGGCGGGTCGCCTGAGAGCGGCCGCCCCGGCTCAGCGTTCGTTCATCCGAGGGATCAGCACCTGGCGGTAGATGATCAGCACGCTCGCCGCGACCGGGATCGCGATCAGCGCACCGAGGAGCCCGAGCAGGGCGCCGCCGGACAGCGCCGCGATGACGACCACCGCTCCGGGCACCGAGACCGCTCGGCTCATGATGCGCGGGGCGATGAAGTACGCCTCGACCTGCATGTAGATGAGGTAGTAGATCGCCGCGGCCAGCGCCGTCCCCGGCGAGCCGACCCCGGGCAGCAGACAGGCCAGCACGATGATCGTCGACCCGGTCAGGGTTCCGACCAGGGGGATGAGCGAGAAGAAGAAGGCGACGACGGCGAGCACCGCGGTGAACGGCGCGTCGATGATCGACAGGTACACCATGCTCAGCAATCCGTTGATCACACCGAGCGTGACCTGGCCCATCACGTAGTGGCCGACCGAATCGGTGATCTGGTCGGCGATGTCGATGAAGCGCTCGCGCCGCGATGCCGGCACCAGCTGGTACACGGCCCGCTTGAGGGAAGGCGTCGAGGCCGTCATGTAGATCGTGAGGATCAGCACGATGAAGGCGCCGAACGCCCCGGCCAGCACCGCACCGCCGACGACCCACACACCCTCGCCGATCGTCGTGCTCCACTCGGTCACGCTCTTGGTCCACTGATCGGAGGTGATCCAGCTGTCGATGTAGTCGAAGACGAGGTTGACCTCGAGATTGGGGAAGGCGTCGGTGAGCCAGGCCTTGATGTCGCTCACGGTCTGCTCGCCGTTGACGAACAGCGGCGTGGTGCGCGCCACCAGCTGCGTGATCTGATCGGTGAAGACGGGCAGCACGATCAGGATGACGGCGGCGAACACGCTCAGCACGGCGAGGATGGTCAAGAGCACAGCGGCCCATCGCGGCAGTCCGCGGCGCTCGAGGAAGGTGACGAGCGGGTCGAGTCCGAGACTCAGGAACAGAGCCGTGCCGATGTAGAGGATGACGGTCGACAGCGTCTGCACGCCGGTGAGCAGCAGAAGGCCCAGACCCACGCCGAGTGTCGCCACCAGCGCGGTGCGAAAGGGACTGTGGATCTTCATGGCTCTCCCGGTCGATCTGCGAAGATCCTAGTTGCTGCACGGTGCGGCGGCGGCGCGACGGGCCGAAGCGCATCCGGCGCAGCGCAGACGGTGGGCTTCGTGGGCAATGCCCAGGTGGTTTCGCTAGTCTGAAACGTCGAGCGGACCGGCGGCGGATGCCCGGTCACGTAAGGAGTTGATTCGTGCGTTTCGTATGGGCCGTCGTGGCCTTCGTGCTGGCCACGGTTCTCATCGGAGCCGGAATTGCTCAGCGCACCATCTTCATGGGCCCCACAGAGCAGACGATGGAGCTGTCAGCCGACGAGGCGCAGCCCTATGTGCTCGTCGACGCCGAGGTGCTCAATGCGCACCCGGGACTGCAGACGCTGCTCGTGCGCGGTGAGGGCCAGATCTTCGTCGCCTACGCCCGTACCGGCGATGCCGAGGCGTGGCTGTCCGACACGAGCTACACGAAGGTCACGCTCGGCAAGGGCGATGAGCCGGTCAGCGAGACCGTCGACGCGCAGCAGGCACCGGCCGGCGGCGGGGAGACGTCGGGGCGGAACCCGGCAGGATCCGATCTCTGGCTGGACTCGTTCGTCGAAGACGACTATCTCGTGACCGAGATGCAGCTGACCCCTGGACACAGCGTGCTCATCGCGCGCGACGGCGTCGAGCCCGCGCCCGAGGACATCGCCGTGAGCTGGGCTCTGGACACGCGCACACCGCTCGCGGGTCCGCTGATGACCGCGGGGGGAGTGCTGCTGCTCGCCGGCCTCGTACTCTACATCCTGGCCATCCGCCACCAGCGTCGCGGACGCGGTCCGCTGCGCAAGGGCCCAGGGCCGCTGCCGGAGACGCAGCCCATCGAGATGCAGAGCGGCCCGCGCAGAGAACCCATCGAGGCCGGTGACGGCACCGCCGCCGATCCCGACGGCGCGGCGACCGGTCGAACGGACCCACCCGCCCCGACCTCCGAAGGCGAGGAACAGTCAACCGGGCGTGCGCCGCGCACCGCGCTGCGCCGTCGTCTGGCTCTGGGGCTGCCGGCTCTGACGCTGACCGCAGTGCTCGCGACGGGCTGCTCAGCGGAGTCCTGGCCAGAGTTCGGCGCGCAGACGCCCACGCCGACCCCCACGCCGACGGTGGTGACCCCCGAAGACCAGAAGCCGCCGGTCGTGACGAAGAAGCAGGGCCAGCGCATCGTGTCCGAGATCACCGAAGTCGTGCAGCAGGCAGACGCGGAGCTCGACATCGCGCGCGCGGAGACCCGCCTCGCCGGCGCCGTGCTCGAAGGCCGGCGCACCGAGTACGCCCTCCGCGCGAAGATCGCCGAGCGCACGGAGCCGCTGACGGCACCGCGTGACAAGGTCAAGATCGTGCTGCCTGAGGCGACGGACAGCTGGCCGCGCGCCGTGCTGGCCCTGACCGTCTCCGAGAAGGACGACACCGCAGCGCCCGTGCTGCTGACGATGACGCAGGACGACCCGTGGTCGAACTACCGCATCACCGAGATGGCCGACATGCCGGCGGCTGCCGAGTTCCCCGACGTCGCCCCGGCGTGGCTCGGCACCACGCGGATCCCGGCCGAGTCGCCGTTCCTCGCGCTCGCACCGGAGCAGCTGGCCGAGGCGTTCTCCGACTTCGTCGACAGCGGCGACAAGAGCGAGTTCGCCGGTCGCTTCGACGCCACGGCCGAGAAGCTGGCCCAGAGCATCCGCGACAGCCGCACGGCCATCCTCACCGGGCTCAAGGAGAAGAAGGCCGACACCACGTCGTCGGTCGCGTTCGACATGACCGCACCGGAGGAGACGCCGCTCTCCCTCGCCACTCTGGGCAGCGGTGCGGTCGTGGCCGTGCGGGTCGACGACACCGAGACGATCACCCCGACCTCATCCGATGCGGTGATCCGCATCGGCGAGAATCAGGAGGCGAGTGTGCTGACGGGAGTGAAGGAGTCCGCGAAGGGCTTCACGACGACCTACGGCATCCAGCTCTTCTTCTCGGTGCCCGCGCAGGGCTCCAAGGAGCAGATCCGTCTCCTCGCGTACCATCAGGACCTCCTCAGCGTGAAGGTGAACAAGTGACCGAGATCTCCGCTGCCGCGCTCCGCGGCGCAGTCGACCTGTCCTCTCTGCGCAGCCGTCCGGCCGCCGACCAGGCACCGGCGGGCGCACCAGCCCCGGCTTCGCCGGGTGACGGCCGGCCGGATGTCGTCGTCGATGTGACGGACCAGTCGTTCGGCGAGATCCTCGAGCTGTCCCGCTCGGTTCCCGTCGTCGTCGATCTCTGGGCGGAGTGGTGCGGGCCGTGCAAGCAGCTGAGCCCGATCATCGAGAAGGTGGCGCGCGAGCAGCGCGGACGCGTCGTGCTCGCGAAGGTCGATGTCGACGCGAACCCGCAGATCGCTCAGGCCTTCCGGGCGCAGTCCATCCCGATGGTCGTCGCACTGATCGGCGGACAGCCCGTGCCGATGTTCACCGGAGCGGTCCCCGAGGAGCAGGTGCGCGAGGTCTTCGCACGCCTGCTCGAGGTGGCCGCGCAGAACGGCGTCACCGGGTCGGTCCCGTTCGGCGACGAGGCACCCGCGGCGGAGGACGATGAGCCGGCGCCGCTGCCGCCTCTGCACGCGGAGGCGTTCGAGGCCATCGAAGCGGGCGACTACGCGCGCGCCATCGGCGCGTACGAGAAGGCCCTGGCGGAGAACCCGCGTGACGAGGATGCGAAGGCGGGTCTCGGCCAGGTGCGCCTGCTGCACCGTGTGCAGGGCCTCGACCTGCAGCAGGTCCGCGCAGCCGCGGCTGCCGCGCCGACGGATGTCGACGCGCAGTTCCAGGTCGCCGACCTCGACCTCGCCGGCGGGCATGTCGATGACGCGTTCGACCGACTGCTTGACCTGTTCACCGCCGTCGACGCCGACAGCCGCACGCGCATCCGCGAGCGGCTGGTCGAGCTGTTCGAGCTGATCGGCCCCGCCGACCCGCGCGTGACATCCGCGCGCACCAGGCTCACCTCGCTGCTGTTCTGACCGCACGCCGTGCCCGAACGACCGCGCCCGGCCCCTCAGGGGCCGGGCGCTCGTCGTTCACCAGCGGCTCGGTGTCGGCAGGTGCGGGTCGGGCTGATACCGGAACCACAGGGTCGACAGCGCCGGAAGCGTGACGGTGGCGATCGCCGGAGCGTCGTCGTCCTCCCGGTGCGCGCTGATCATGCCGAGGTTGCCCGCGTCGCCTCCGCCGAAGGCAGCGGCATCCGTGTTCAGGATCTCCTGCCACGATCCCTCGACCGGCAGCGCGAGGCGGTATCCGGTGCGGGTCACGCCCGCGAAGTTCGAGATGACCACCAGACGGCCGCCGTGGGCATCCCGGCGTTCGAACGCGATCACGCTGGGATCCCAGCTGGGCGCCCCCAGTCGCGAGAACGACGAGCTGTCGTTGTCGCGCTCCCAGAGCGGCGCCTGCGCGCGGTACACGGCGTTCAGTGAGCCCACCAGCTGCTGCAGCTGAGCGTGCGACGGCTGATCGAGCAGCCACCAGTCCAGCTCCCGGTCGACCGACCACTCGCCGATCTGACCGAACTCCTGGCCCATGAACAGCAGCTTCTTGCCGGGGTGCCCCCACATGAAGCCGAGATACGCGCGCAGGTTCGCGAGCCTCTGCGCGTGGTCACCCGGCATGCGCGAGACGAGGCTGCCCTTGCCGTGCACGACCTCGTCGTGGCTGATCGGCAGCATGTAGTTCTCGCCGAAGCCGTAGACGAACGAGAACGTCATCTCGCCCTCGTGGTGCGATCGGTGCAGTGGATCGCGCTTCATGTACTCCAGCGAGTCGTTCATCCAGCCCATATTCCACTTGAACCCGAAGCCGAGTCCGGCGTGGTCGGTGGGGGCGGTCACGCCGGGGAAGGCGGTGGACTCCTCGGCGATCATCACGATGCCCTTGTGCGTGCGGTAGGCGGTGGCGTTCACCTCCTGCAGGAAGTGGATCGCCTCGAGGTTCTCGCGCCCGCCGTGGATGTTCGGCTCCCACTCGCCGGCCCGGCGTGAGTAGTCGAGGTACAGCATCGACGCGACGGCGTCGACGCGCAGGCCGTCGATGTGGAACTCGCTGAGCCAGAACAGGGCGTTCGCCACGAGGAAGTTGCGCACCTCGCTGCGGCCGTAGTCGAAGACCAGGGTGCCCCAGTCCTGGTGCTCGCCACGTCGCGGATCGGCATGCTCGTACAGTGCGGTGCCGTCGAAGCGCGCCAGCGCGAACGCGTCCTTCGGGAAGTGGCCCGGCACCCAGTCCATGATCACGCCGATACCGGCCTGGTGCAGCCGGTCGACCAGATACCTCAGGTCGTCGGGTGTGCCGAATCGGCTCGTCGCGGCGTAGTAGCCGCTCACCTGATATCCCCACGATCCGCCGAACGGGTGCTCGGCGAGGGGCATGAACTCGACGTGCGTGAAGCCGGTGGCCAGCACGTGCTCGATGAGCGGGTCGGCCGCATCGCGGTAGGTCAGACCCGCACGCCACGAACCGAGGTGCACCTCGTACACCGACATCGGCTGGGCGACGGCGTGGCCGGCGGCCCGCCGGGTGAGCCAGGCGTCGTCGTTCCAGCGGTAGGCGCTCAGCGTGACGACGGAGGCGGTGGCCGGCGGCAGCTCAGCCTCCTGCGCCATCGGGTCGGCCTTCAGCCGCCAGTGCCCGTCGGCGCCGAGGATCTCGTACTTGTAGCGCGCGCCCACCGCGACGCCGGGGACGAACAGCTCCCACACGCCGCTGCCACCCATCGAGCGCATGCTGTGGCCTTCGCCGTTCCAGCCGTTGAAGTCGCCGACCACGCGCATCGACCTGGCGTTCGGAGCCCACACCGCGAAGTCGACCCCCTGCTCCCCGTCCAGAGCGCGCGGGTGCGATCCGAGTACCTCCCAGAGTCGCTCGTGGCGCCCCTCCGCGATGAGGTGGATGTCGAGCTCCCCGACCGCACTGAGGTGTCGGTACGGGTCGCCGACGATGTCCTCGTGACCGCCCTCGTAGGTCGTCGCGATGCGGTACGGCACCGGCGGCCCGCTGTGGCTGCCCTCCCAGATCCCGTGCGCGACATGCGCCAGGTCCAGCCGCGACCCGTCGTCGAAGACCGCCTGAACGGCCTCGGCGAACGGCCGACGTGCACGGATCGCCGTGGTGGTGCGCCCCACGGAGTCGGTGCGCGGATGCGCCCCCAGCACAGCGTGCGGATCGTGATGGGTGGATTGCGCCACCGCGATCCACTCCGCCGATGCAGAGACGTCTTCGAGATAGCTCATGATCGCTCCTTCACCTTCAGGATGTGCACCGGCTCGGCGAACGCGTCGAGTCGCACGTAGTTGTGATCGCGCCAGGTCCAGACCGCTCCGGTGAGCAGATCCTCGACCTCGAACTCGTCACCGGGTTCGACACCCCAGACCGTGGTGTCCAGGTGCACCGTCGTCTCGCGCACCGAGTGGGGGTCGACGTTCGCCACCACGATGATGGTGTCGGCCCGGCCGGTGCCGGTGAATGCGGCATCCAGATGCTTGGAGTACACCAGCACGGCGTCGTCGTCGCTCCAGTGCGCGGCGAAGTTGCGGAGCTGACCCAGCGCCGGATGCTCGCGCCGGATCTCGTTCAGGCGTCGCAGCAGCGGCGCGAGGGATTCGCCGCGCTGCTCGGCACCCTCCCAGTCCCGGAACTTGTACTCGTACTTCTCGTTGTCGATGTTCTCCTCGGAGCCGGGCCTGGCCACGTTCTCGATCAGCTCGTAACCCGCGTACACACCCCAGATCGGCGCCGCGGTGGCGGCGATGCAGGCGCGGATGCGGTAGGCGGCCCGTCCGCCGTACTGCAGGTACTCGGTGAGGATGTCGTGCGTGTTCACGAACAGGTTCGGGCGCATGTAGTCGCTCGTCTCGTGCGACACCGAGGTGAGGAACTCCTCGAGCTCGGCCTTTGTGTTGCGCCAGGTGAAGTACGAGTAGCTCTGCTGGAAGCCCACCGCGGCGAGCGCGCGCATCACCGCGGGGCGGGTGAACGCCTCGGCCAGGAAGATGACGTCGGGATCCTGGGCGTTGACCTCGGCGATCAGCCACTCCCAGAACTGCAGCGGCTTCGTGTGCGGGTTGTCGACCCGGAAGATCTTCACTCCGAGCCGCACCCAGTGCATGACCACGCGCAGCATCTCGGCGTAGCTGCCCGCCGGGTCGTTGTCGAAGTTGATCGGGTAGATGTCCTGATACTTCTTCGGCGGGTTCTCGGCGTACGCGATGGTTCCGTCGGGGAGGGTGGTGAACCATTCCGGATGCTCGGTCACCCAGGGGTGATCGGGAGACGCCTGCAGCGCGAGATCCAGGGCCACCTCGAGGCCCTCCTTCGCGGCGGCGCGGATGAAGGCGCGCAGGTCCTTCTCGGTGCCGAGCTCGGGGTGGATCGCGTCGTGTCCGCCGTCGGGGGAGCCGATCGCGTACGGCGAGCCCGGATCGCCGGGTTCGGTGGTGAGGGTGTTGTTGCGACCCTTGCGGTTGGTCGTGCCGATCGGATGGATCGGCACGAGGTAGACGACGTCGAAGCCCATGCCGGCGACGCCAGGCAGACGCCTGGCTGCGGTGCGGAACGTTCCGCTCTTCACCGTGCCGTCCTTGCGACGCACCGCGCCCTCGGAGCGGGGGAAGAACTCGTACCAGGCGCCGACGCCCGCCCGGTGACGCTCCACGCGCAGCGGCAGCCAGTCGATCACCGATCCGAGCGAGGCGAGCGGGCGAGCGGTGAACGCTTCGGCCAGCGCCGCGTCGACGGCCACGGCGCGCAGCGACACGGCATCCGCCGTCTTCTGCGCCTTCCGCAGGGTCGTCGCGGCGGCCTTCAGGATGCGGATCTCTGCGGCGGGCCGGTCGGCCTGCCGGGCGGCCGCCGCGAGCAGCTGCACACCCAGAGCGCACATCACCGGCACGTCGACGCCGGCCACCGCTTTCACGTCGGCGGCGTGCGCCCAGGTGCCGAAGTCGTCTGAGAACGCCTCGAAGCGGTAGCGCCAGTCGCCTGGCAGGTCGAGCGCGACGGTCGTGCGCCAGCGATCGGTGCCGTCCTCGAGCGGGCTGAGCCGGTGCAGCGTCTCGCGCCCATCCGGAGAGGCCAGGCGCAGATGCACGCCGATGAGATCATGCCCCTCGCGGAAGGCCACGACGTCGAAGGGCACGGCCTCTCCGACGAAGGCCTTCGCGGGGTATCCCTGCGGCACATGCGGCGTCGGCGAGAACACCGGGATCCGCCCGGCTCTGAGGCCGGCGAGGTGTGTCGTCTCGGCGGCAGGGCGCAGAGGGATCTGGGCGGGGCTTCTCAGACCCGCAGAGTCACGTGCTGTCGGTGCTGCCACACCTCGAATGTACCGTGCCGGCTGGTGCGCGTCACTCGACCCGGAAGAGCTGCATCGAGGTGCCCGCGATCGGCAGCACCTCGCCCGGTGCGTATCGCCGCTGTTCTGCACGCGGTGCCTCGTCGGCGCTCGACCACAGCGACGTGAAGACGGTGGCGCCGTCGAGCCCCTCGGGCAGCCGGACGTCGATCGGAGCCTCGGTGCCGTGCACGATCAGCAGGATGCGGTTGCTCTCGCCGTCGCGCGGATCGCTCGTCGCGACGTACTGCAGGGTGCGGTGACGGGGGTCGTTCCACTGCTCGGCGGCCATCGTCTCGCCGTTCTGATCGAACCACTCCATCTCCGAGGCCTCGGGGACGTGCTCGCCGAGCACGGCGTATCGCGCAGGTCGCAGCGCGCGGTTCTCCGCTCGCAGACGCGTGAGCAGCGTGACATGCGCGAGCAGATCCCGCTGCCACGGCTCGTGCGACCAGTTCAGCCAGGTGAGGGGGGAGTCGTGACAGTAGGCGTTGTTGTTGCCCTTCTGGGTGCGGCCGAACTCGTCGCCGGCGGTGATCATCGGGATGCCGGCGGAGAGCAGCAGGGTGCCCATCAGGTTGCGCATGGCCCTGCGTCGCGTGGTGAGGATCCCGGGGCTGTCGGTCTCGCCCTCGACCCCGTGGTTGAACGACCGGTTCACGTCGGCGCCGTCGCGGTTGTGCTCGCCGTTGGCCTCGTTGTGCTTGACGTCGTAGCTGACGAGGTCGTGCAGCGTGAAGCCGTCGTGCGCGGTGATGAAGTTGACGCTGGCCAGGGGGCCGCGCTCGGGCGAGTAGGTGTTGGCGGAGCCGGCGAGGCGGTTGGCGAATCCGCCGACGCCGACCGGTGCAGACGCGCGCCGGGCGTAGTCGATGTCGCTCAGCCAGAAGTTGCGGGCACGGTCGCGGTAGCGATCGTTCCACTCGCTCCAGCCGGCGGGGAAGTTGCCCGTCTGCCAGCCTCCCAGTCCGACATCCCACGGCTCGGCGATGATCTTCACGTCCGCCAGCGCCGGATCCTCGGCGATGGCGCGCAGCAGCGGATGCTCGGGGTCGTACTCGTGGCCGCCGTCGCGGGCGAGGGATGTCGCGAGATCGAACCGGAAGCCGTCGATCTGCATCTCGGTGGCCCAGTACCGCAGCGAGTCGAGCACGAGCCGCGCCGGGGCGTCGGCCGACGTGTCGAGCGTGTTCCCGCAGCCGGTGGTGTCGACGTACGCACCGTCTTCGAGCTGGCGGTAGTAGAGCGCGTTGTCGATGCCGCGGAAGCTGGAGCGAGGCCCGCCGAGGCCCTCCTCGCTGGTGTGGTTGTACACGACGTCGAGGATCACCTCGAGACCGGCCTGGTGCAGCAGCTTGACCATGCCCTTGAACTCGGCGAGCACGGCCCCGGGCCCGCCGCGGCGGGCGGCCTCGGTCGCGTAGGCGGCGTGCGGGGTGAAGAAGTTGAGGGTGTTGTATCCCCAGTAGTTGGTCAGGCCGCGCTCGAGCAGTCGCGGTTCGGGAACGAACGCGTGCACCGGCAGCAGCTCGACGCTCGTGACGCCCAGCTGCGTCAGGTAGTCGGTCATCGCCGGATGCGCGAGGCCGGCGTACGTGCCGTGCAGCGCGGCGGGCACGCCGGGGTGGCGCTTGGTGAGGCCCTTGATGTGGCCCTCGTAGATGACGGTCTCGTCCATCGGCACGGCGGGCTTGCGCACGTCTCCCCAGTCGAAGCCGTCGGCGATGACCACCGAGCGCCACTCCTGATAGCCGCCGCCCTGCGCGAGTCCGCGCGAGTACGGGTCGAGCAGCAGGGTCTCGGAGTTGAACACGTTGCCAGGGCCGAGCGGGCCGTCCACGCGCAGGGCTGTCTCTTATACACATCT
>NZ_MJIR01000094.1:0-17659 GCF_001878835.1 Microbacterium sp. AR7-10
CGTCGAGCTTGGTCGGCGTGATCACCTGCACGCCGACCAAGCTCGACGGCGCGCAGCGCAAGCTCATCGAGGACTTCGCGAAGAAGACGAAGGCCCCGGGCCCCAGACTCGCCCAGTTCCAGCAGGGGCTGTTCTCGAAGCTGCGCGACCGCTTCCGCAGCCACTGACCGACTCCCGCACCACAGCCGATCGGAGCCCCATGGCCCTGCACTTCGTCGTACCCGACTGCACCGACGCCGCGATCGGAGAACTCGTCCGGTTCACCGGCGCCGAGGCGAAGCACGCGTCGCTGGTGCGTCGTGTGCGCGTCGGCGAGACAGTGACGATCGGCGACGGCCGCGGTGTGTGGCTCGAGGGCGCGGCGGAGGACGTCACCGCATCGCAGGTGAGCGTGCGGATCACCGAGCGCCGCGTGCACGACGGCCCCGAGACCCGCATCGTGCTCGCGCAGGCTCTCGCGAAGGGAGACCGCGACGAGCTGGCCGTGCAGGCCGCGTGCGAGCTCGGGGTCGACGAGGTGATCCCGTGGCAGGCCGCGCGCAGCGTGTCGCGCTGGGAGGGACCGAAGGCGGCGAAGGGCCGCGAGCGCTGGGCAGCGATCGTGCGCGAGGCGGCCAAGCAGGCGCACCGCGCCTGGGTCCCCGAGGTCTCGGCGGTGCAGTCCACCGCCCAGCTCGCCGAGCGAGCAGCGCACGCGCGACTGCTCGTGCTCGATCCGTGGACCGAGACGCCGCTCACCGGCATCCGTCCCGACGGGCGCGATCTCGTGCTGGTGGTCGGACCCGAAGGCGGCATCGCCCCCGACGAGCTGGAGCGTCTCGAGGCGGCGGGCGCCGAACGCGTCCGCCTGGGCGACACGGTGCTGCGCACCTCGACCGCCGGCCCCGCCGCGATCGCGGTGCTCTCGGCCAACCTGGGCCGCTGGTGAATAGACTTGCAGGCATGAGCGAACCCTCGATCTTCACCCGCATCCTGAACGGGGAGATCCCCGGCGACATCCTCGCCGAGAACGACCGCGTGTTCGCGATCCGCGACATCGATCCGCAGGCTCCGCTGCACGCACTCGTGATCCCCAAGACCGAGCAGTACCGCGACGTCACCGAGCTCGCCGCCGGCGACCCCGGCCTGATGGCCGACATGGTCGCCGTCGCCAAGCAGATCGCCACCGAGCACGCCAACGGCGAGTACCGCCTGATCTTCAACAACGGCGCCAGCGCCGCGCAGTCGGTGTTCCACGTGCACGCGCACGTGCTCGGGAACATCGAGGAGGGCAAGCTCGTTGGCTTCTGACGACAGCGCACCCGCCGAGAGCGGCCCCCCGCGATTCCCCGCGCAGCCCGAGCGCGTCGAGCGCATCTTCGCCGACGGCGTCGCCATGGTGCAGCTGCTCGGCCCGCAGGACCGCCTGCTGCGGATGCTCGAGAAGCAGCATCCGAGCGTGCAGGTGATGGTGCGCGGCAACGAGATCACGCTGGGCGGATCGAGCGCCGACGTCGCGGCGGCGAAGCGGCTCGTCGACGAGCTGATCGAGATGACCCGCTCCGGCCACGACCTCGCGCCCAGCGACGTCGAGCACTCCGCGCGCATCCTCCGTCGCGACGACGGGCCCCGACCCAGCGAGGTGCTCGGTGAGGCGATCCTGTCGACCCGCGGCAGGGTGATCCGTCCGAAGACCCTCGGTCAGAAGGAGTACGTCGACGCGATCGAGCAGAACACCATCGTGTTCGGCATCGGTCCGGCCGGCACAGGCAAGACCTACCTGGCGATGGCGAAGGCCGTGCAGGCGCTGCAGCGCAAGGAGGTGCAGCGCATCATCCTCACCAGGCCGGCTGTGGAGGCGGGGGAGAGGCTCGGGTTCCTGCCGGGCTCGCTGACCGACAAGATCGACCCGTATCTGCGCCCGCTGTACGACGCGCTCAACGAGATGATGGACCCCGAGGTCGTGCCGCGCCTGATGGCGACCGGCACCATCGAGGTCGCCCCTCTCGCGTACATGCGCGGCCGCACGCTGAACGATTCCTTCGTCGTGCTCGACGAGGCGCAGAACACCACCCCCGAGCAGATGAAGATGTTCCTCACCCGCCTGGGCTTCGGCACGAAGATGGTGGTCACCGGTGACATCACTCAGATCGACCTGCCCCAGGGTGCGTCCGGACTCCGTCTGGTCACCCGGGTGCTCGGCGACATCGACGACATCCACTTCTCACGACTGACGAGCGACGACGTCGTGCGGCATTCGCTGGTCGGCCGCATCGTCGACGCGTACAGCGAGTACGACGAGCAGCGCACCGCAGCGCGGGTCGAGCGCGAGCAGGCGCACCAGTTCGCGAACCGCGCCGAGCGCCGCAACGGGCAGCCGCAGAAACCCCGAGACCGCACGCCGAAGCGAGGCCTGAAGTGATCGAGATCAACAACGAATCGGCGATCGCCGTCGACGAGACCGTGCTGCAGCGACTCACCGACTTCAACCTCGCGCAGCTGCACGTCAGCCCCGACGCGGAGGTCGCGATCGTGCTCGTCGACGAGGGCGCCATGGAGTCGCTGCACGTGCAGTGGATGGATGAGCCGGGCCCCACCGACGTGCTGAGCTTCCCGATGGACGAGCTGCGTCCGGGCAGTCCGGAGAACCCGACGCCTCCCGGCCTGCTCGGAGACATCGTGCTGTGCCCGCAGGTCGCGGAGGCTCAGGCGCAGACCGCCGGTCACTCGCTGATGGACGAGCTCATCCTGCTGACCACGCACGGTCTGCTGCACCTGCTCGGCTTCGACCACGCCGAACCCGACGAGGAGCGTGAGATGTTCGGGCTGCAGAAGTCGCTGATCGAGGGCTTCGCGCGCGTCGAACGCGGTCGATGACCCCCGCGATACTCCTCGCGGCCGCCGTGCTGCTGGTCGCCTTCGGCGGCCTGATGGCCGCGGTCGACGCGGCCTTCTCGGTCAGCTCGAACAGCGACCTCGAGAACATGTCGGCCGATGGCCGCAACGCCGAGGCCCTCGCGCGCATCGCCGCCGATCCCGCGCCGCACGTGAACGCCGTGGCGTTCATGCGCGTGCTCTCCGAGACCACGGCCGCGGTGCTCGTCACCGTCGCGCTCGACGCCCTGCTGCCGAGCATCTGGTGGGCGATGCTGGCGGCCGCGGTGCTGATGACGGCCATCACGTTCGTGCTCGTCGGATCGAGCCCCCGCTCGTTCGGCCGGCTGCACGCGACGTCGATGCTGCGCACCTGGGCGCCCGTCGTGCGCGGCATGCGCATCCTGCTCGGGCCGCTCGCCCAGGCTCTCGTCTCGGCCGGTCAGCGCGTGACACCGGGCACCGGCCGCAGCAGCTTCGCCTCTGAGGAGCAGCTGCTGAGCATGGTCGACGAGGCGGCGTCGAACCTGCTCATCGAGGAGGACGACCGCGACCTGATCCACTCCGTGTTCGACTTCACCGACCAGTTCGTGCGCGCGGTGATGGTGCCGCGCACCGAGATGATGACGGTGGATGCCGAGGCGACCACCACCGAGGCGATGGAGCTCTTTCTGCGCACCGGCGTCTCGCGCATGCCGGTCGTCGACGACGACGCGGATGACGTCGTCGGTGTGCTGTACCTGAAGGACCTCGTGCAGTTCGCGTACCGCGACGAGAGCGCGTGGCGTGGGCGGCCCGTGCGGCCGATCGCGCGACCGGCGGTCTACGTGCCCGAGTCGATGCGCGCCGAGACGCTGCTTCAGCAGATGAAGCGCGACGCGGTGCACGTGTGCATGGTCATCGACGAGCACGGCGGTATCTCGGGCCTGGTCACGCTCGAGGATCTCATCGAGGAGCTCGTCGGCGAGATCGCGGACGAGTACGACCGGGGACCGGCCGAGGTGGTGGAGCTGCCCGACGGCCGCTACCGCGTCAACTCCCGCCTCGGTCTGGAAGACGTGGGCGACCTGTTCGGGCTCGAGCTCGAAGACGACGACGTCGATTCGATCGGCGGCCTGCTGGCGAAGGAGCTCGGTCGGATCCCGCAGCCGGGTGCCACGGTGACCGTGCAGGGCCTCGTGCTCACCGGCGGGGCGTCGCGCGGCCGCGGGCGCGGGATCGCGACGGTGTTCGTCGAGCGGGCGGCGGCGGGTTGGGATGATGAACGCGATGGAGGACAGGGCGATGACTGATCGAGAGAAGACGCGCAGCGGATTCGTGACCTTCGTCGGGCGACCGAACGTCGGCAAGTCGACGCTGACGAACGCCCTGGTGGGTGAGAAGATCGCGATCACGAGCGAGAAGCCGCAGACCACGCGACGGGCGATCCGGGGCATCCTGAACCGCCCCGACGGTCAGCTCGTGATCGTCGACACACCCGGCATCCACAAGCCCCGCACGCTCCTCGGCGAGCGGCTGAACGACCTGGTCGAGCAGGTGCTCGGCGACGTCGACGTGATCGGATTCTGCGTGCCGGCCACCGAGAAGGTCGGCCCAGGAGACCGGCGCATCGCCGCGTCGTTGGACGGCTACTCTCGTGCGAAGAAGGTCGCGATCGTGACCAAGACCGATGCCGCGCACCGCGACGACATCGTCGAGCGGCTCATGGAGGTCGACTCGCTGCGCGAGGACTGGGCCGCCGTGATCCCGCTGTCGGCACTGACCCGCGAGCAGCTCGACGTGCTGGCCGACGAGATGCTGCAGCTGATGCCCATCGGTCCGCGCCTCTACGACGAGGGGATCGTCACCGACGAGTCGGATGAGGACCGCATCGCCGAGATCATCCGCGAGGCGGCGCTGGAGGGCGTGCGCGACGAGCTGCCGCACTCGATCGCGGTCGTCGTCGATGACGTGGCAGCCCGGGAGGACAGCGACCTCACCGACATCCACGCATCGATCGTCGTCGAACGCGACAGCCAGAAGGCGATCATCATCGGGCGCAAGGGCGCTCGCCTGCGCGACGTCGGCGCGGCTGCACGCGCGGGGATCGAGGAGCTCCTCGGCACGCGCGTGTTCTTGAAGCTGCATGTGAAGGTCGCGAAGGAGTGGCAGCGCGATCCGAAGCAGCTGGGGCGGCTCGGGTTCTGAGGGGCATCCGGGCGGGCAGCTCGCGTCGATCGCCTGAATCGCCTCCCGGGTGAGCATCCTGCCAAGCGGGGTGTTAGCATCGATGCATGCCTCTGGGCGGTCTGCTTCTTCTTAGCTGCCGCGACGAGTCCTGACAATCGGGCCTCTCTCGTCGCGGCGCTTGTGTTGGCCCGAGCACGTTTTCCGACGAAGAGAAGCAGCCCCATCATGAAGAACAACCAGAAGCCCTCCTCGATGCCGGTGCACAAGTACCGTCCCTTCCACGAGCAGATCCGCATCGATCTCGAAGACCGCACCTGGCCGTCGAAGCGGATCACCGAAGCGCCGCGCTGGTGCGCGGTGGATCTGCGCGACGGTAATCAGGCGCTCATCGACCCCATGTCGCCCGAGCGCAAGCGCGTGATGTTCGAGCTGCTCGTGAGCATGGGGTACAAGGAGATCGAGGTCGGCTTCCCGTCGGCCAGCCAGACCGACTTCGACTTCGTGCGGCAGCTGATCGAAGAGGACCTCATCCCCGACGACGTCACGATCCAGGTGCTGACGCAGTGCCGTGAGCACCTGATCGAGCGCACCTACGAGGCCATCACCGGGGCCAAGCAGGCCATCGTGCACTTCTACAACTCCACGAGCGTGCTGCAGCGCGAGGTCGTCTTCCGCTCCGATCGTGAAGGCGTCAAGCAGATCGCCCTGGAAGGCGCGCGTCTGTGCCGGCAGTTCGAGAAGCGCATCCCCGACACGCAGGTCTACTACGAGTACTCGCCGGAGAGCTACACGGGCACCGAGCTGGAGTACGCCGTGGAGGTCTGCAACGCCGTGCTCGACGTGCTCGAGCCGACGCCAGCCCGCAAGGTCATCATCAACCTGCCGGCGACCGTCGAGATGGCCTCGCCCAACGTGTACGCCGACTCGATCGAGTGGATGAACCGCCACCTGGCCCACCGCGAGAACGTGATCCTGTCGCTGCACCCGCACAACGACCGCGGCACCGCGATCGCCGCGGCCGAGCTCGGGTATCTCGCCGGCGCCGACCGCATCGAGGGATGCCTGTTCGGCAACGGCGAGCGCACCGGGAACGTCGACCTGGTGGCGCTGGGCATCAACCTGTTCACGCAGGGCATCGACCCGCAGATCGACTTCAGCGACATCGACCAGGTCAAGCGCACGGTCGAGTACTGCAACCAGCTGCCCGTGCCCGAGCGCAGCCCGTGGGCGGGCGACCTCGTCTTCACCGCGTTCAGCGGATCGCACCAGGACGCGATCAAGAAGGGGTTCGAGGCCATGGCCGCGAAGGCCGCGGACCAGGGCGTATCGGTCGACGAGATCGAGTGGGGCGTGCCCTACCTGCCGGTCGACCCGAAGGACCTCGGCCGTTCGTACGAGGCCGTCATCCGCGTCAACTCGCAGTCGGGCAAGGGCGGCGTCGCCTACCTGCTGAAGACCGACCACGCGCTCGACCTGCCGCGCAAGCTGCAGATCGAGTTCTCGGGTGTGGTGCAGGCGAAGACGGATGCCGAGGGCGGCGAGGTCACCAGCGAGCAGATCTGGTCGATCTTCCACGACGAGTACCTGCCGTCCGACGACGAGAGCGCGAAGTGGGGTCGTTTCGAGCTGCTCGGCACGCAGACCCGCAGCGACATGTCGGGGGAGGTCGCGCTCGACGTCGTGCTGCGCGACGGGGAGACCAGCGAGCAGGCGTCCGGTCGGGGCAACGGCCCGATCGCGGCGTTCATCGAGGTGCTGCGCGAACGCGGCTTCGAGATCTCGCTGTACGACTACGTCGAGCACACGCTCTCCACCGGCGGCGACGCGCAGGCGGCCGCCTACGTCGAGCTGCAGGTCGACGACCAGCGGCTCTGGGGCGTCGGCATCGACGGCGACATCTCGACGGCGTCGCTCAAGGCGATCGTCTCGTGCGTGAACCGCTCGATCCGCACCCGCGAGGCCGAGCTCGCCGGAGTCTGAGCGCGCATGATCCCGATCACGGCTTGATGATCGGGATCATGCCCGTCTCGGTGGCCACCTTGCGGCGGTACAGGCGGCGCTGCTCGGGCAGCGACACGTCGAACACGACGGCGAGCACCCGGATCACGGCGGTAACGACGATCCCGATCACCGCGGCGAGCGTGATCGAGACGTCGAAGGCGTTCAGGATGATGATGGCCGTGCATCCGGCGCCCGCTGCCACGGCGTAGAGCGAGCCGACGTGCATGATCGCGACGGGCAGACCCATCAGCACATCGCGCAGCACCCCGCCGCCGACGGCCGCGCACACGCCGATGAAGACCGCGGGAACGGGAGGGATCCCGAATGCGATCGCCTTGCTGACGCCGAACGCGCCGAACATGCCGATCACGGCGGCATCGAGGACGACGATCAGGGTGTTGATGCGGTTCAGCACGCCGGCGAGCAGCATCCCGAACAGCGCCGCACCGGTCGCGGTGATGAGGTACCAGTCGTTCTGCAGGGTCGCGGGGGGCTGACCGATCAGCAGGTCGCGGATGAGACCGCCGCCCATGCCGATCATGATGCCGATGATCGCGACGCCGAGCCAGTCGAGGCGGCGCTGACCCTGGAAGCCGGAGGCGAACATCGCCCCCTGGATGCCGCCGAGCCCGACGCCGAGCAGATCAGCCCAGAGCGGGATGGTGAAGAGCGGTTCCGTCACCCGTCCATTCTCTCGTGCCCGGGAGATAATCGAGGGGTGCCCACCTATCGAGACGAAGCGGTGATCCTGCGCACCCACAAGCTGGGTGAGGCCGATCGCATCGTCACGATGCTGTCACGGCGCAACGGAAAGATCCGCGCGGTCGCGAAGGGCGTGCGGCGCACCTCGTCGAAGTTCGGCTCCCGGCTCGAGCCGTTCATGGTCGCCGATGTGCAGATGTACAAGGGGCGATCGCTCGACATCGTGCAGCAGGCCGAGTCGCTGGGCGCCTACGGGGCCGACATCGCGGTCGACTACGAGCGCTTCACCGCGGCCAGTGCGATGGTCGAGACCGCCGACCGGCTCAACGAGGCCGAGGCGACCGCTGAGCAGTATCTGCTGCTCGTCGGGGGGCTGCGGTCGCTCTCGCGCGGCGAGCATGCCGCCCGCAGCATCCTGGACTCCTACCTGCTTCGCGTCATGGCCCTGTCGGGCTGGGCTCCGGCTCTCGATGACTGCGCCCGATGCGGCGCGCCGGGCCCGCACCGGCATTTCGGGGCGCAGCTGGGCGGGTCGGTCTGCGACGCGTGCGCCCCCGCCGGCAGCCCGCGGATCTCGTTTTCGTCGCTGGCGCTGCTGCGGGCGCTGATCGGCGGCGACTGGACGATGGTGGATGCCGCAGCTCCGGCCGACATGGCAGCCGCGTCCGGCACGGTCGCCGCATACGCCCAGTGGCATCTCGAGCGCGGCATCCGCTCCCTCGAGCACGTCACCCACCCGTCGAGCATTGGAGCACGGTGACCCCGAAGCCCTACACGCACAAGGACGCGGTGCCGTTCCGCCCGCTCGACTGGACGGGCAGGACTCCGCCGGCGTTCCCGGCCGTGCCGGAGCATGTCGCGATCGTGATGGACGGGAACGGACGCTGGGCCAACCGCCGCGGCCTCAGCCGTGTCGAGGGTCACAAGGCCGGCGAGGAGGTGCTGCTCGATGTCGTGGCCGGCGCCATCCAGGCGGGGGTGAAGCACCTGTCGGTCTACGCGTTCTCCACCGAGAACTGGGCCCGCTCGCCGGAGGAGGTGCGCTTCCTGATGGGCTACAACCGCGACGTGCTGCATCGGCGGCGCGATCAGCTCAACGAGTGGGGCGTGCGGGTGCGCTGGGCCGGGCGCACGCCGCGCCTGTGGGGATCGGTCATCAAGGAGCTGCAGTTCGCCGAGCAGCTCACCAAGGACAACGACGGGCTCACCCTCACCATGTGCGTGAACTACGGCGGCCGCGTCGAGCTCGTCGACGCGATGCGGGCCATGGCGGAAGAGGTGAAGGCGGGGCGGATGCGCCCGAGCGCCATCACCGAGAAGCAGATCCGCAGGCACCTGTACGTGCCGGACATGCCCGACGTCGATCTGTTCCTGCGCAGCTCGGGGGAGCAGCGCACGTCGAACTTCCTGCTCTGGCAGGCCGCGTACGCCGAGATGGTCTTCCTCGACACGCTCTGGCCGGACTTCTCCCGCGAGGAGCTGTGGCGGGCGATCGAGATCTACCTGGCGCGGGATCGCCGCTTCGGGGGAGCCGTGGACGCGCCCGACGCGCCCGCCTGACGCGGCTGCCTGAGGCGGCTGGCAGCAGCCTGCTGCCTGACGCGGCTGGTAGCAGCCTGCGCCTGACCTGCGCGGCTCAGGTGTCAGTCGCCTCCCAGGGTGGCGTCTCGTCGTGGGCGGCCCAGTCGCCACGCGCCGGCCAGTCGACGTGCGTGTCGGGTGGCTCGGACCGTGCCGGATCACACGTGTCGGGTGGCCAGGGCCCGGTGGGCACGAACATGACGCGGCGAGGCGGCGGGTCGAGGTGGGTGCGCCCGGAGGGGCTGGTCCACTCGAGCGACCAGTCGGGCAGCTGACGGGCAGTCCAGCGGAACTGCGCCGGTATGTCCGGATGCTTCAGAGCATGGTGGGTGAGGCAGAGGTAGGCGAGGTTGTCGGTGCGGGTGGGGCCGCCGCGGGCCCAGTCGATGGTGTGGTCGGATTCGCAGCGGTGGACGGGCATGCGGCAGCCGGGGAAACGGCAGTGCTGATCGCGGGCGCGCAGGTATCGGCGCATCGGCTCGGTCGGGGTGTAGGTGTCGGTTTCGGTGACGAATCCGGTCGGGTCGAGGAACAGACGGGTCCATCCGGTGGACTGCCCGGCGAGTCGACGGGCAGTGTCGGGGTGCAGGGTGCCATGGCCGTCGAGCTGGGCGGGGGTCTCGTCGACACCGGCGAGGGTGGTCGCGGCGACCGTGACCTGGATGCGGGCGTGGATGTTCTCGAGACCGGTGCCCATGATCGCGCTCGGTGCTGCGCTGAGCAGGAGGTCGCTGAGCAGTTCGGTGCGGATCTCGTCCAGCGCGCGGCTGTCGGTCGGGATCTGGACGACGGTGGGACCCGCCGCGATGATGCGCTCCATCGCGTCGTCGTGCGCCTCCCACGCCCCCGGGACATCGAACAGGTCGAACGGGTCGAACGGGTCGGTGGCGCAGGTGTCGCCGGTTCCGGAGATCGCCCCGGTGGCAACCGCGGTGGCCTCGGCGGCCGCCGCTGCGGCCGCGGCGCGAGCGGCCTCGAACTCGAGATCGGCCTCGACGTCGGAGGGGAGGGTGGGAGTGCGGTTCTCGGGATGCTGTCGCTGCGTGCGGGCCATCGTGGTGAGACGGTCGAGGAGGGCGACGGCCTTGTACGTGGGCATGATCGCCTGCAGCAGAGACATCTCATCGTCGAGCTCCCGCACGCTCACCACCTGCTGAGCGGTCGCCGCGCGGTGCCGCTCGGCCACTGTCTGCGGCGCGAGCGCCGCGACGAGCTGCCGCACGTGAGCCCGAGTTCGGGCCGGGGCTTCGGTCTCGGCGAACTCCAGTGCTGCCGCCTCGTACAGCGCCCACTGCGCCTCGGTCGCCGTACCGTCGCTGCGCGCCTGGACCAGTGGGCCCGCCGCACGGAGGATCTCGCGCACATGCGCCGCGCCGATCCGCCCGGCGGCGTACGACGCGCGCGGGTTCGGGAAGTCATCGCGCAGTGCGCGGGCGTCCGAGAATGCCTGCTCGACGGCGCCCTTCGCCATCCTCCCGGCTGCGGAGTACTCCGCCACCATCGACCGGCGGATCGCCTCACGATGCATCGGGGCGGTGGCGACATCGGCATCCATCACCTCCACGCGCTGAGCCAACAGCGTCGCCGCCCGCGCCTGGAGGCGGTTGATCTCGGCGCGCACATCGAGCCACTCGTCCAACAGCTCGCGCTGCCGGGCGAACGGATCAATCGATGTGGTGGCCATACGAGAACGGTAGAACATACCTCCGACATTCAGTTGTCGCAGGCAGAGCGGGCGCTCAGGAATCGGCGACGGCGAGCCGCGCGAGCCAGCGCTCCGTCTCGCGCGGATGGCGGAAGCGCACGATCGTCAGATGCGGATGCCGCCGTTCGACATCCGGCATCCGCTCCGTCCACTTGTGCAGAGTTCTTGTCTGCCACAGCAGGAGGTTCTCCTCGGGGTCGCGCCGGAACATGTTCGAGATCCCGCGCTCCCGGTTGCCGTTCCACAGCTCGGTCCTCAGCACCTGCCGAGCGACCGTGCGGCGCACGAGCCGCGTGCGCACCACGCGGTACGGATAATCGAGCCACAGCACGAGCTCTGCGCGAGGAGCGAGCACCGCCTCTGTGCCCCTGCTCGTGTACTGCCACTCGGTGATCCAGCGCTCATCGGCGGCGAACGCCCGCACGTCGTCGAGGAACTCGGGCCGAGGTGTCCACTCCGGCCCGTGGAACAGGGCGTCGAGCTCGACGTGACGCAGGTTCCAGATCACGGCGAGGCGCCGCGCGAGCGTGGTCTTGCCTGATCCCGTCACTCCGGCGATCAGCACCCGCGACGGTCGCAGAGGGAGGGCGTCTTCGGCAGTCAGCACCCGAGAAGGCTAGTCGATCGGGAATATGCGCACCGGGGCATGCGGTTGTCACCCATGTGAGCGAACCCATCTCCATCGACATCTGGTCCGACATCGCCTGCCCCTGGTGCTACATCGGCAAGCGCAACCTCGAGAAGGGGCTCGCCGCGACCGCCGGCGATGACGACGCGCCGCAGGTGCGGATCACCTTCCACTCGTTCGAGCTCTCGCCCGACACCCCCGTCGACTTCGACGGCGACGAGATCGACTTCCTCGCCGGGCACAAGGGCATGCCGCGCGAGCAGGTCGAGCAGATGCTCGGGCAGGTGACGAGCGTCGCCGCGGCGGCGGGGCTGGAGTACCGTTTCGATCTGCTGCAGCACACGAACACCGTCAAGGCGCACGAGCTGCTGCACTTCGCGAAGGCGAAGGGCCTGCAGCACGAGATGGAGGAGAGGCTCATGTCGGCCTACTTCACCGAGGGCAGGCACGTGGGTCGTGTCGATGATCTGGTCGCCCTGGCCGAGGAGGTCGGGTTGGATGCCGCCGAGGCGCGCTCAGCGCTCGAATCGAGCGCCTACCTCGACGCCGTCCGCGCAGATCAGGCGCAGGCGCGCGCCTACGGCATCAACGGCGTGCCGTTCTTCGTCATCGACGGCCAGTACGGCGTGAGCGGTGCCCAGCCTCCCGAGGCGTTCGAGAACGTCATCCGCGACGTGTGGGCGCAGAAGAGCGCCGCGAGCTGATCAGCGACCCGCCTCCGTCAGAGCCGTCTCGATCGCCGAGACGATCTCGACGGAGTCCGGGAGCTGCTTCGGGCGGAAGCGCTGCACCGACCCGTCCGCGCCGACCAGGAACTTCTCGAAGTTCCACTCCACCCGGCCGGCCCTGCCATCGGCATCCGGAGTCTCCTTCAGAGCCTTGTAGAGGTCGTGCGCGCTGCGTCCGTTGACCTTGACCTTGTCGTTGATCGGGAAGGTGACGCCGTAGCTGGTCGAGCAGAACTCGAGGATCTTCTCGATCGACCCCGGCTCCTGACCGAAGAACTGGTTGCAGGGGAAGCCGATGACGCTGAAACCGCGATCGGCGTAGCGCTGCTGCAGCTGCTCGAGCTGCGTGTACTGCGGAGTGAGCCCGCACTTCGACGCGACGTTCACCACCAGCAGCACGTCTGCGCCGATGTCGTCGAGAGTCTTCGAGGCGCCCTCGGTGTCGGTGAACGGGATCTGTCGCAGGGTCGCATCGGCCATCTCCACAGCCTAAACGCGCGGTGCCCTGGTCCGGCCGCCGTCTGGGAGAATGGACAAGACATGACTATCGCCCCTGACTCCGCTCTCGACACCGCCCCGGCCCCCGCTCTGCGCATCGGCCCGATCGCACTGGACACCCCGGTGGTGCTGGCCCCGATGGCGGGTATCACGAACACGGCATTCCGCCGGCTGTGCCGGGAGTACGGCGCAGGCCTGTACGTGAGCGAGATGATCACCTCGCGCGCGCTCGTCGAGCGCAACGCCATCACGATGCGACTCATCCAGCATCACGAGAGCGAGACCGCCCGGTCGATCCAGCTCTACGGCGTCGATCCCGCGACGATCGCCGAGGCCGTGCGGATCATCGTGGCCGAGGATCGCGCCGATCACATCGACCTGAACTTCGGCTGCCCGGTTCCCAAGGTCACCCGCAAGGGCGGCGGCGCCGCGCTGCCGTGGAAGATCGGCCTGTTCTCCGACATCGTCCAGCGGGCGGTGAAGGCGGCGGGCGACGTGCCGCTGACCGTGAAGATGCGCAAGGGCATCAACAAAGACCACCTCACCTTCATCGACGCCGGCCGGGCGGCGGAGGATGCCGGTGCGGCCGCCGTCGCGCTGCACGCGCGCACGGCCTCGGAGTACTACTCCGGCCACGCCGACTGGAGCGCCATCGGCGAGCTCAAGCAGGCGGTCACCAGCATCCCCGTGCTGGGCAACGGAGACATCTGGTCGGCCGCCGACGCGGTGCGGATGATGGAGGAGACCGGCTGCGACGGCGTGGTCGTCGGTCGCGGATGCCTGGGCCGGCCGTGGCTGTTCGGCGAACTCGCCGCGGCCCTCGGACCTTCTGCCCAGCCGGGTGGCGAGCCCGCACCCGTCGTCGACGCGACGCTCGGCTTCGTCAAGGACGCCTTCCGCCGGCACGCGGAGCTGCTGGTGGAGTTCTTCGAGGACGAGGATCGCGGCTGCAAGGACATCCGCAAGCACGTCGCCTGGTATTTCAAGGGCTACCCGGTGGGCGGCGAGCTGCGCGCCGCGCTGGCGCGGGCATCCACCCTCCAGGAGATCGACGACCTGCTCGGCACGATCGGCGACGCGCCGTACCCCGGCGTCGGTGCGGAGGGCCAGCGCGGGCGCGCCGGTTCGCCCAAGCGAACCGCCCTGCCCGAGGGCTGGCTCGACTCGCGCGAGATCGGCGAGGGCGTCGGCGACATGATGCGCGGAGCGGAGACCGAGAACGATGGCGGCTGACCTCGTGCACGGCTACGACGAGCATGACGCCGAGCGCTTCTTCGCGGAGACCCATCGGTCCGAGCGCGACCACTTCTCCCGCGACCGCGCACGCGTGCTGCACTCCGCGGCGCTTCGGCGCCTCGCGGCGAAGACCCAGGTGCTCAGTCCGGCCAGCACCGCCGACTTCGCGCGGAACCGGCTCACGCACTCCCTCGAGGTCGCCCAGGTCGGCCGCGAGCTCGCCAGCGCCCTGGGCGTCTCGGCCGACGTGGTCGACACGGCCTGCCTGAGCCACGACCTCGGGCATCCGCCGTTCGGGCACAACGGCGAACGCGCCCTGAACGAGTGGGCGGAGGACATCGGCGGCTTCGAGGGCAACGCGCAGTCGCTGCGCATCCTGACCCGCCTCGAGGCCAAGGTGCTCGACGACAGCGATCACTCCGTCGGGCTCAACCTCACCCGCGCCAGCCTCGACGCGACCTGCAAGTACCCGTGGACCGTCGACGAGCCCGTGCCGGACCCGGGCGGGCGGCTGAAGTTCGGCGTGTACCCCGAGGACGAGCCGGTCTTCCGGTGGATGCGCGACGGAGCCCCGGGTCGCGAGCGGTGCATCGAGGCCGAGATCATGGATCTGTCCGACGACATCGCCTACTCGGTGCACGACTTCGAGGACGCGATCGTGAACGGCTACGTCGATGTGGCGCAGCTGTCGGATCCGGTCGAGCACCACCCCCTCGTCGGCCGCATCCAGCAGTGGGTCGGGTACGACTACACCCGCGACGAGCTGGCCGACGCGCTCTACCGACTCACCCGCGAGACGATGTGGATGCGCTCGTTCGACCGATCGCGTCGTGACCTCGCCCGGCTGAAGAACCTCACGAGCGACATGATCGGGCGCTTCGCGCGCGGCTCGGTGGCCGCGACACGGGCGGCGTACCCGGGTGAGACGCTCGCGCGGTACAGCGCGCACGTCGTGATCCCTCGTGAGGTCGAGACCGAGATCGCCGTACTCAAGGGCATCATGGGTCAGGCCATCGTCACGATCGACGCCCGGAAGGGCGTGTACAAGGAGCAGCGTCGCGTGCTGCAGCGACTGGCCGACGCGCTGTGGTCGACCGATGCCCTGTGGTCGGCGGGAGCGGACGTGCTGGAGCCCGCGTTCTCGGCGGATTTCCTCGCGGCGGACTCCGATGCGCAGCGCGCCCGGGTGGTCGTCGACCAGATCGCGAGCCTGACCGACCAGACCGCCGTCGACTGGCACAACCGTCTCGTCGGCGAGATCGATCCCGCCGAGGTGGGGATCTGGTCACCGCGTCACGCCCGGCCCGGGGTGCGCCACCGAGCTGAATCCCGGGTGGTCGTCGAAGGGGCCGTCTGATGCCGCGCATCCTGCAGGCGGACGTCGAGGAGGTCAAGACCCGCACGAACATCGCCGACATCGTGGGGGAGCGCGTCGCGCTGAAGTCTGCCGGCGTCGGATCGCTCAAGGGCCTGTGTCCGTTCCACGACGAGAAGAGCCCGAGCTTCCACGTGCGCCCGCAGGTCGGCTATTACCACTGCTTCGGCTGCGGCGCCTCGGGAGACGTCTACTCGTTCCTGCGCGAGATGGATCACGTGAGCTTCACCGAGGCCGTCGAGCGGCTCGCCGCCCGCGTCGGCTACTCGCTGCATTACGAAGACGGCGGGGCCGCGCCGGAGACCAGCGGCCGCAGCCGGCTGTACGCCGCCAACACCGCGGCGGGGGAGTACTTCCGGTCGCAGCTGCTCAGCCCCGAGGCGGAGAGCGCGCGGCGCTTCCTCGGCGAGCGCGGGTTCGATGCGGGCGCCGCCGCCCATTTCGGCGTCGGCTACGCGCCGCGCGGGTGGGACAACATGCTCAAGGCGCTGAGCGCACAGGGGTTCACGCGCGATGAGCTCACGGCGGCCGGTCTCGTCTCGGCCGGCCAGCGCGGCGTCTACGACCGGTTCCGTGGCCGAGTCGTCTGGCCGATCCGCGACGTCACCGGTCAGACGATCGGGTTCGGCGCGCGCAAGCTCTACGACGACGACCAGGGGCCGAAGTACCTGAACACCCCCGAGACGCCGATCTACAAGAAGGCGCAGGTGCTCTACGGGCTCGACCTGGCCAAGCGCGACATCAGCAGGGGTGACCCGCGTCGCGTCGTCGTCGTCGAGGGGTACACGGATGTGATGGCGTGCCATCTCGCCGGCGTCACGACGGCGATCGCGACCTGTGGCACCGCGTTCGGTGCGGAGCACATCAAGGTGCTTCGCCGGGTGATGGGCGACGACTCGGCGGCGGGCGAGGTGGTGTTCACGTTCGACGGCGACGAAGCGGGACAGAAGGCGGCCCTGCGCGCGTTCAGCGAGGACTCCCGCTTCACCGCGCAGACTTTCGTGGCCGTCGCGCCCGACGGCCTCGATCCGTGCGACATGCGTCTGCAGCGCGGCGATGCCGCTGTGCGCGGGTTGATGGATGCCAAGGTGCCGATGTTCGAGTTCGCGATCGACCGCAAGCTCGCCGGCTACGACCTCTCGACCGTCGAGGGGCAGGTCGGTGCCCTGCGTGCCGCAGCGCCGATCGTCGCCGAGATCCGCGACGAGCTGCTGCGCCCCGGATACGAGCGGGTGCTCGCCCGCCGACTCGGGATGGACCCCACGGCCGTGCACCAGCAGGTGCAGCGCGCGGCACGCGGAGAACGCGAGCAGCCCGCACAGCGTCAGCAGCCGCCGCCCGCCGGGGACGGCGTCGAGAGCACCACACGGGTTCGCCTGGTGGACCTGCCGCGCACGCCCGAGGTCGCGCTCGAGCGCGATGCGCTGATGGGCGTGCTGCAGTACGGTCACCGACTCGACCAGGAGGTGCTCGCGCGTGCGCTGAGCGAGCCGTTCCGGCATCCGGCGCTGGACGCGGTGCGCGACGCCGTGGCGTCGGTCGGCGATCGCACCCGCGTCGGCTGGGCGACGGCGGCGGCGGACAGCGTTCGCGAGCCGTACCGCAGCCTCGCGGGGGAGCTGCTGATGATGCCGTTCCCGGCACGCGACGACGAGGGCGCACTCGCCTCGTCGGCTGACCTGTGCCGGCGGCTGATCCTGCGCAGCATCGAGCGCGAAAAGCAGGAGCTGCTGGGTGCCGTGCAGCGGGTGCCGGCCGACTCGGACGGCGGCCGTGCGCTGCGCATGCGCCTGCGCGATGTGGATGCCGAGCGGCTGCGGTTCACCGAGTCCTGAGCGCTTTCGCTCGCGGAACCGGCAGGATGGACGGTATGCCTGCCGACAGCGAGTTCGCGATCGACTGCCACGACCTGGTCATCGACCGGATCGGGCACGGCGGAACGACCCGCGCGGTCGACGGCGCTGTCTCTTATACACATCTGACGCTGCCGACGAACTCTAGGGTGTAGATCTCGGTGGCTGCCGGATCACATTCTAAAACACATGTAACTACGCAAATTACGGGATAAATATATCTCACAAATTAAATAATCTAGTGCACTAGAAACTCTACTTAACATTCTGCAAAAAAATGACTCATTATTAAACAATACCAGAGCTCATGAAATTAACAAACTCAATCAT
>NZ_MJIR01000095.1:0-6620 GCF_001878835.1 Microbacterium sp. AR7-10
GGGCCGCCGCGGCCCCGCGGCGTCAGCGCGAGGCGAGACCGGCGAGCAGCTCGAGCACGCAGAGCGCGGCAAGGCGCACGGTGCGCGCGTCGTCAGCGTCGGCGGTGGCATCGACCTCCGCGATGTCGGCACTGGCGACCTTCGCATCTGCAGCGATGGCGCGAACCAGCGCGCGTAGCTCCCCCGCGGCCAGCCCGCCGGGGACGCTTGCCGGGCAGCCGGGAGCGGCCGCCCTGTCGACGACGTCGACATCGATGTCGAGATGGATGCGCGAGCCGACGCCGGCCACCGCGAGCGCCTCCGCCACGACCGACGGGATGCCCTTCTCGCGCACCTCGTCGAGCGTGATCACCCGGATGCCCCAGTCGGCGGCACGCTGAACGTAGGCGGCCGAGTTCGCGAAGTCGGCGATGCCGATCTGCACGATGCGCGTCGGGTCGATGCGCTCGCCGTCGGGAGCGTCCTCGATCAGGCGACGCACGGGTGAGCCGTTGGAGACGCCGTCGCGCAGGTCGAGGTGCGCGTCCAGCGTGATCAGCCCGTCGGCTCCGGCACCGCGGGCGACCGGATAGGTGAGCGAGTTGTCTCCGCCGAGGGCGATCATCAGCCGCGTCTGCTCTGCGAGGGCACGCACGCGCTCGAGCGCGCGCCGCACGCCGTCGTCGCCGTCCGGCTCGGGCACGTCGCCGGCGTCGACGATCCGCAGCGCGGCGTTCAGGTCGATGACCGGGGGCCCCATCAGCGCCGGGCTGAAGCGCGGCAGCGCGTCGCGGATGGCGGCGGGGGTCGCGTGCGCGCCGGTGGGCGAGAGTGAGGTGCGCCAGGTCGGGATGCCGATCAGCGCGGCGTCCGCGCGCTCCCCCGCCTCCGCAGCGGGCCACGATCCGGCGCGCGGCCAGAGGTCGTCGTGTGCGAGCGCCATGTTCATCCCTTCTGCCGGACGGACACGCCGTCCTTCCAGACCTGCCGCACGAGCGGCACGCCGGGCCGGTACGCCAGGTGCACGCGCGTGGGGGCGTCGAGCAGCACGAGATCGGCACGACGACCCGGGGCGATCACCCCGATGTCCGAGCGCTGCAGCGCCGCCGCGCCCCCAGCGGTCGCGGCCCGCACGGCTTCAGCCGGCGTCATGCCCATGTCCCGCACGGCGACGGCGATGCAGAACGGCATCGACGAGGTGAAACTCGAGCCGGGGTTGGTGTCGCATGCGATGGCCACCGTCACTCCGGCATCGATGAGGCGCCGCGCGTCGGGGTACGGCTGCCGCGTCGAGAACTCGACGCCGGGCAGCAGGGTGAGCACCGTGTCGGATGCGGCGAGCGCCGCGACGTCGTCGTCGGTCAGGAAGGTGCCGTGATCGACCGACGCCGCGCCGAGCTCGATGGCGAGCTGCACACCCTGGCCGGGGCCGAGCTGGCCGGCGTGCATGCGCGGCTTCAGCCCGCGGGCGATGCCGGCCTCGAGCACTCGTCGTGACTGTGCGACGCTGAACGCACCGGTCTCGCAGAACACGTCGATCCACGTGGCGTGCGGCGCACAGGCATCCATCATCGCGCCGACCACGAGCTCGACGTACTCGTCGGCGCGCCCGGCGTACTCCGCCGGCACGACGTGCGCACCGAGGAAGGTGACCTCCTCGGTCACCTCGGCGGCGAGGCGCACCAGACGCTGCTCGGTCTCGACGTCGAGACCGTAGCCGCTCTTGATCTCGACCGTCGTCGTGCCCTGCGCGAGCATCTCGTCGATGAAGCCGCGGACGCGGGCCCGCAGCTCGTCGTCGCTCGCCTGGCGGGTGGCGGCGACGGTGGAGCGGATGCCACCGGCAGCGTACTTCTCCCCCGCCATGCGCGCCTCGAACTCGGCCGCCCGATCGCCGCCGAACACGATGTGGCTGTGGCTGTCGACGAAGCCGGGGATGACCGCCCGACCACCGGCATCCACCACCGCATCGGCGGCCGGTGCGTCATTCGACGAGCCGACCCACGAGATCAGTCCGTCTGCGATCAGCACGGCGGCGTCGTGCACGGTGCCGCACCGGTCGGCCGGGGTGGCGACGTTCGTCGTCAGCTCCCCGATGTTCGTGATGAGCGAGGCGGTCACAGCATCGGCACCTTGAGTCCGCGCTCGCGGGCGATGTCGCGCGCATGCTCGTAGCCGGCGTCGACATGGCGCATCACACCGGTGCCCGGGTCGTTCGTCAGGACGCGCTCGAGCTTCTCGGCGGCCAGATCCGACCCGTCGGCGACGGTCACCTGCCCGGCGTGGATGGAGCGGCCGATGCCGACACCGCCGCCGTGATGCAGCGACACCCAGCTGGCACCGGACGAGGTGTTCAGCAGCGCGTTGAGCAGCGGCCAGTCGGCGATCGCGTCGGAGCCGTCCTTCATGGCCTCGGTCTCCCGGTACGGCGAGGCCACCGACCCGGAGTCGAGGTGATCGCGGCCGATGAGGATCGGAGCCGACAGCTCACCCGAGGCGACCATCTCGTTGAACCTCAGGCCCGCGAGGTGGCGTTCCTTGAAGCCGAGCCAGCAGATGCGAGCGGGAAGGCCCTCGAAGCGCACCGTCTCGCGGGCCTTGTCGAGCCAGCGGTGCAGCGGCCTGTCGTCGGGGAAGAGCTCGGCGATCGCGCGATCGGTCTTGTAGATGTCCTCGGGGTCCCCCGAGAGCGCAGCCCACCGGAAGGGCCCGCGGCCCTCTTCGAACTGCGGGCGGATGTACGCCGGCACGAACCCGGGGAATTCGAAGGCGCGCGCGAACCCCCCGAGCTGCGCTTCGGCGCGGATCGAGTTGCCGTAGTCGAAGACCGCTGCGCCGGCATCCTGAAACGCGACCATGGCGGCGACGTGCGCGGCCATCGACTCGCGCGAGCGGCGGGTGAACTCCTCGGGTTCGCGATCGGCCTCGGTCTTCCAGTCCGCGACCGAGATCCCCACCGGCAGATAGGCGAGCGGGTCGTGCGCGCTGGTCTGGTCGGTGACCACGTCGATCGTCAGCTGCCCTGCATCCTGACGGCGCTTGAGCTCGGGGAACACCTCGGCGGCGTTGCCGACGACGCCCACGGAGAGAGCCTCCCCTGCTTCCTTCGCGGCGACGACGCGCGCGACCGCCTCGTCGAGGTCGGTGGTGTACTCGTCGAGATAGCCGTGGTCGACACGGCGCGAGAGGCGCGATTCGTCGACGTCGACGATCAGCACGACACCGTCGTTGAGCGTGACGGCCAGCGGCTGGGCGCCGCCCATTCCGCCGGCGCCGCCGGTGAGGGTGAGCGTGCCCCGCAGCGAGTCCCTGCCGAGGGAGCGGGCGACGGCGGCGAAGGTCTCGTACGTGCCCTGCAGGATGCCCTGGGTGCCGATGTAGATCCATGAACCTGCGGTCATCTGGCCGTACATCATCAGGCCCGCGGCCTCGAGCTTGCGGAACTCGGGCCAGGTGGCCCAGTCGCCGACGAGGTTGGAGTTCGCGATCAGAACGCGCGGGGCCCACTCGTGGGTGCGGAACACGCCGACCGGCTTGCCGGACTGCACGAGCAGCGTCTCGTCGGGCTCGAGCTCATCGAGGGTGCGGACGATCGCGTCGTACGCCTCCCAGCTGCGCGCGGCCCGCCCGGTGCCGCCGTAGACGACGAGGTCCTCCGGGTGCTCGGCGACCTCGGGGTCGAGGTTGTTCATGAGCATCCGCTTCGCGGCCTCGGCGCCCCAGCTCTTCGCGGTACGCTCGTTGCCGCGCGCGGCGCGGATGGTGCGGGTGGTGGTGTCAGACATTCGCGTGCTCCTTCGCAGCGCGGAGGACGGCGCCCGAGCGGACGAGCTCGGTCACGGCCTCCATGTCGGGTGAGAGGAAGTGGTCCGGACCGGGACCTGCGGCCACGGTGCGGACGAGGTCGCGCACGGCGCCCGTCGCGGGACCCGCCTGGAGGGGGGCCCGCAGATCGAGGGCACGCGCGCCGGTGAGGATCTCGATGGCGAGCACCCGCGTGAGACCGTCGAGGGCACGGCGCAGCTTTCGGGCTCCCGACCAGCCCATCGACACGTGGTCCTCCTGCATCGCGGATGACGGGATCGAGTCGACCGAGGACGGCACGGCGAGGCGCTTGAGCTCGGAGACGATGCCGGCCGCCGCGTACTGCGCGATCATCAGCCCGGAGTCGACACCGACCTCGTGCGCGAGGAAAGGGGGCAGGCCGTGACTGCGCGCGGGGTCGAGGGCCCGGTCGGTGCGTCGCTCCGAGACGGAGGCCACATCAGCGACCGAGATCGCGAGGAAGTCGAGCACCGCGGCGATCGGCGCCCCGTGGAAGTTGCCGTTCGACTCGATGCGCCCGTCCGCGGTGACGACCGGATTGTCGACCACGGACGCGAGCTCGCGCCGGGCGATCAGGGCCGCGTGGGCCATCGTGTCGCGTGCCGCGCCGTGCACCTGCGGCGAGCAGCGCAGCGAGTAGGCGTCCTGCACCCGGCCGTCCTCCGGCCCCTTGTGGCTGTGGACCATGGGCGAGTCGGCGAGGACCGCGCGCAGGTTCGCGGCCGACGTCGCCTGACCCACCTGCGGACGAAGCGCCATCAGGTCGGCGGCGAACACGGCATCGGTGCCCAGCTGAGACTCGACGGACATCGCGGCGGCGAGGTCGGCGGCGGTGATGAGGGTCTCGAGGTCATGCAGCGCGAGCAGCAGCATCCCGAGCATGCCGTCGGTGCCGTTGATGAGTGCGAGGCCCTCCTTCTCGACGAGGACGAGAGGCTCGATGCCGGCCGCGGCGAGAGCGTCGGCAGCGGACACGAGCGCGCCGTCGGCGTCGCGGACGTCGCCCTCGCCCATCGACGCGAGCGCGACGTGGGCCAGCGGGGCGAGGTCGCCCGAGCAGCCGAGCGAGCCGTACTCGCGGACGACCGGGGTGATGCGGGCGTTCAGCATCGCCGCGTAGGTGTCGACGACGACGGGCCGCACGCCCGTGTGACCGGATGCCAGAGTCTGCAGGCGGAGCAGCTGCAGGGCCCGCACGACCTCGGTCTCGATTTCGGCTCCGGTGCCGGCGGCGTGGGAGCGGATCAGACTGATCTGCAGCTGGCGGCGGCGCTCGGAAGCGATGAAGGTGGTGGCGAGGGCTCCGAACCCGGTCGAGACACCGTAGTGCGGGTGCGGATCGGCCGCCCTCCCGTCGATCACCGTGCGCGCGGCAGCGACCCGCTGGCGGGCGGCATCCGCGATCACCACAGGTGCGAAGTGGCGTGCGACGGCGACGACGTCGTCCGGCGACAGGGAAGTCGCGCCGATGGTGACGGGAGACGAATGCTGCATACCTCGATTCCACACCGAGACGTTCGCCGGCGGGGCGTCGAGTGGAAGACTGTGTCTGTGATCACAGACATACCGGATGCCGAGCTGCACCGTCCACAGGTTCCGGCAGCCGACCAGACGCTGCGCATCCTGCGGCACCTCGCACGCCGGCCCGCGCCGATCGCGGCGACCGCACTCGCCCGAGAGCTCGGCATTCCGCGCTCCACCGTCTATCACCTCCTCGCGACCCTCGAGGAGCACGGCTTCGTCGTGCATCTCGCGCAGGAGCGGCGCTGGGGGCTGGGCACCAGCGCGTTCGAGCTCGCCGGCGGCTATGCCAGGCAGGAGCCGCTGGCCCGGCTGGGTCGGCCGATCCTCGCCGGTCTCGCTGATCGTGTCGGCGAGAGCGCCCACCTGGCGGTAATGAGTGGACGCGACGTGCTCTATATCGTCGAGGAGCGCGCTGCCCGCAGGCCCGCGCTGGTCACGGATGTGGGCGTGCGGCTGCCCGCGCACCTCACGGCGACCGGGCGTGCCATGCTGGCCGCCCTCCCCCGCGCGCAGGTGCGAGCGCTCTACCCGGACACCGCCGCGTTCACCGACCGGACGGGCAGTGGACCGGCGCGTCCGGCCGAGCTGCGTGAGGTGCTCCGCCAGGTACGTCAGGCAGGCGTCGCCACGGAAGACGGAGAGGTGACGGCGGGCTTCCGCTCCGTCGCCGCGGCAGTGCACGACCACGCCGGCTGGCCGATCGCCGCGGTCGCGGTGACGTGGGAGGACGCACGGGACGCTCCTGCGCAGGCGGAGGTGACTGCGGCCGCCCGGATGCTGCAGAGCAGGCTGGGGTACGACCGCCGATGAGAACGACGAAGGGCGCCGCGGACTGCGATGTGCAGTCGACACGACGCCCTCGACGAGCCGGGATCAGCCGGACGCGCCCTTGCGGGGCTTGAGGAAGGACTCCGGTTCGCGCTTGGCGCGCTTCTCGGCTCTCTTCTCCTTGAGTGAGAGCTGGGGTGTCTTCTTCCCGGCTCGTGATTGCGGTGTCTTTCCAGACATGGACTCGCTTCCCCTCTTTCGGCTGGCGGGTTCGGTAACCACCGACCATAGCCCGTCCCCGGGGGAAGTCAAATCATGGGGGACTTAACGCAAAAGAGCCACCCAACGATGGGTGGCTCTTTCACAGAAGAAGTCCGGCGGTGTCCTACTCTCCCACAGGGTCCCCCCTGCAGTACCATCGGCGCTGTGAGGCTTAGCTTCCGGGTTCGGAATGTGACCGGGCGTTTCCCTCACGCTATGGCCGCCGTAACACTATTGACATGTTCATCGGCAACATCACTCGC
>NZ_MJIR01000096.1:0-22197 GCF_001878835.1 Microbacterium sp. AR7-10
AGCGTGGCCAGCGCGATGCCCGCCCCCAGGCCGAGGAGCGTCTGCAGGCCGGTCTTCGCCGACGACATCAGCGTCGGGTACATGCTGATCAGCGCGCCGAACGGTGCGTAGTAGGGGTACTCGTCCGCGACGCCGGGCATGTGCGGCGCGATGGTCCATGCGATGCCGACCGCGAGGGCGGTCTTCGCCGCGAAGAGCAGCCGGGCGCGGCTGACCGCGCCGCGCGCCGCCGTTCCGATGCCCGTGCCGCGCAGGCGGAGCGGTCTTCTCATTCGCACTCGATCACTCCCTGTCGATGGCAGCCTGTGCCGCGTCCGCGTCCGGGGCGACGATGACCGGCATGTCGTGCGGTACAGCCTGGCATCCGGATACGTGCGCGGCGGCATCGGCGCGCTGACCGGGGGCAGCCCGGGATAGGGTCTGCCCATGGGGGTGAACGGCGAGACGGGGTGGATGCGGCGCAGGCATCCGGTCTGCGCCGTGAGCGCGAACGACGACGCACCCGAGAGCAGCGACCGGTGGCCGACGACCATCCCGGCGGTCGCGCAGCTGCTTCGCGACGGGGTGCGGTTCTCGCCCGGTGTGACGTTTCTCGTCGGCGAGAACGGCAGCGGCAAGTCGACGATCGTGGAGGGCATCGCGCTGGCGTACGGGCTGTCGCCCGAGGGCGGGTCGCGTTACGCCCGTCACAGCACTCGACCCACCGAGTCGCCGCTGTCGGACTGGCTGCGGCTCGAGCGCGGCGTCGGCGCGAGTCAGTGGGGGTTCTTCCTGCGTGCCGAGACGATGCACTCGTTCTACACCTACCTCGAGCAGAACCCGTCTTCGGGTCCGGACGCGTCCTTCCATGAGATGAGTCATGGCGAGTCGTTCCTCGCGCTTCTCGACACTCGATTCGATTCGCCCGGGTTCTACTGCCTCGACGAGCCCGAGGCCGCGCTGTCGTTCGCCTCGACCCTCACTCTGATCTCGGTGCTGAGGCGCATCGCCGATGATGGCGGGCAGGTGCTCTGCGCCACGCACTCTCCGGTGCTCGCGTCGCTGCCGGGCGCGACGATCCTCGAGCTCGGCGAGTGGGGTCTGCGCGAGACGACGTGGGAGGAGCTCGAGCTGGTGCGGCACTGGCGGTCGTTCCTCGGCGATCCGGATCGCTACCTGCGACATCTGCTCGACTGAGTGCACGCCGGCTGCTGCGGGTCGATGCGCGACAGGCGTCATCCGGCCTCGCCGTCGTGGCGATCCTGCGAGAATGGAGACCCCGACGACCCGAGGAGCCCTCGTGCTGTACATCTCCACCCGCGGCGGCATGCAGCCGCAGCCGTTCAGTGAGACGCTGCTCGAGGGGCTCGCGCCCGACGGCGGGCTGGCGGTGCCCGAGCGGCTGCCGCAGGTCGACGCGGAGACGCTCGAACGCTGGCGCGCGCTCACCTACCCGCAGCTCGCGACCGAGGTGCTCTCGCTGTTCGCGACCGACATCCCCCGCGACGACCTCGCGCGGATGACGGCGGCGGCGTACGCGGACTTCCCGGATGCGGTGGTGCCGCTGCGATCGATCGGCGGCGGTCTCACGCTCGTCGGCCTCTCCGAGGGCCCGACGCTCGCGTTCAAGGACATGGCGATGCAGTTCCTCGGGCAGGTGCTGGAGTACGTGCTCGAGAAGAAGGACCGCGTGCTGAACATCGTCGGCGCCACCTCGGGTGACACCGGATCGGCGGCGGAGCACGCGCTGCGCGGCAAGGAGCGCGTGTCGGTGTTCATGCTCTCTCCGCAGGGCCGGATGAGCTCGTTCCAGCGCGCGCAGATGTACTCGCTGCAGGACGAGAACGTGCACAACATCGCCGTCGACGGGGTGTTCGACGACTGCCAGAACCTCGTCAAGAGGCTCGCGGGCGACCTCGAGTTCAAGCGCGCGCAGAATCTCGGCGCGGTCAACTCGATCAACCTGGGCCGCATCGCCGCGCAGGTCGTCTACTACTTCTGGGCGTGGCTGCGGGTGACGGATGCCGTCGAGCCCGAGTTCCGCCCCGGATTCGAGGTCTCGTTCACGGTGCCGTCGGGCAACTTCGGCAACATCCTGTCGGGCTTCTTCGCGAAGGGCATGGGCGTGCCGATCCGCCGCCTCGTGCTCGCCGCGAACGAGAACAACGTGCTCGACGAGTTCTTCCGCACGGGCGTCTACCGCCCGCGCTCGGCCGCCGACACGCACGCCACGTCGAGCCCGTCGATGGACATCTCGAAGGCGTCGAACCTCGAGCGCTTCATCTTCGAGCTCGTCGATCGCGACCCTGCCCGGGTCGTCGCGGCGTGGGACGCTCTCGACGCCGTCGGCGCCATCGACTTCTCGGCGGAGCAGCCTCGCTTCGAGAGCGAGTTCGGCATCGTCAGCGGCACCTCGACCCACGCCGACCGGCTCGCCACGATCCGCTCGGTGTACGACGAGACCGGCGAGATCATCGACCCGCACACCGCCGACGGCGTGAAAGTCGCTCGCGAGCACGTCGAGTCGGAGGTGCCGATGCTCGTTCTAGAGACCGCGAAGCCGCAGAAGTTCGCCGAGACCATCACCGAGGCGATCAGCGTCGAGCTGGATTTCTCGCCCGAACTGCGCGAGATGCTCGCCGCCCCGCAGCGTGTGACCGAGATGGCCGACGACGAGCAGGCACTGCGGGCCTTCGTGGCGGAGCACGCGCTGCGCTGACCCCCCTCCCACCCCCCAACCCCGGAACCGCTTCTCGCTCCGGTATGAGTTCGTGCCGCCTGCTTCGCGTTCGGGCGGCACAAACTCATACCGGAAGGAGGGGTGGTTGTGGGTGAGGGAGCGAGTGGGCAGTGCAGAGTGCACTTGGTGACGCGATTCTCGTGCTGATCGCACATGTCATGGGCCCGGAGGGCGTGGTTACTGTTGCCACAACCCGTTCCCTCCTCTCGAAGGACCCCTCATGGCACGCACGGCGCACCCCGATGATTTCGCGCTCTCCCGAGTCACACCCGACGCACGCAAGCCCTGGTTCGGCATCGCCATCCAGCGTTTCGGCCAGGTGTCGGCGCTCTCGCAGTTCCTGCTCGGAGCGACGCTCGGCTTCAGCATGACCTTCGGCGAGGCCGCCCTCGCCTTCCTCTTCGGCTCGATCATCCTCGAGGTGGTCATGTGCGTCGTCGGCTTCATCGGCCAGCGCGAGGGCTTGAACACCGCCCTGCTGGCGCGATGGACCGGCTTCGGCGAGATCGGCGCCTCGCTCGTCGGACTCGCGATCGGCATCAGCCTGATCGGGTGGTTCGGCATCCAGTCGGCGATCTCGGCGCAGTCGCTCGATGCGCTCATGCCGGGTGCCCTGCCGGTGTGGGCGTGGAGTCTCATCTTCGGCCTCGCGGTGACGGCGATCGTCGCCTTCGGCTTCGTCGGGATGCAGTGGCTCGCCAACGTCACCGTGCCGCTGTTCCTGATCCTGGTCGGCTGGTCGGTGATCAGCGAACTCAGCCGTCACGACATCGGCGAGCTGTTGACCAGCCCGGCCCCCGGTCCCTCCATGAGCGTGTGGGCGGGCACCGGCATCGTCGCCGGTGGCCTGATCGTCGGCGCGATCATCACCGGCGACATGACCCGCTTCAACCGCTCCCGCGCCGACGTGGTCAAGCAGACCGTGGTCGGGGTCACCCTCGGCGAGTTCGTGATCGGACTGGCGGGAGTTCTGCTCGCCCACGCCGCCGGCACCGGCGACATCGTCGCGATCGTCACCTCATCCGTCGGCCTCATCGGCCTGTTCATCGTGCTCACCGGCACGCTGAAGATCAACGACTGGAACCTGTACTCGTCGACGCTGGGACTGGTCAACTTCATCTCCACGGCGTTCGGCCGCAACCTGCACCGCGTCACGACGACCATCGTGCTCGGCATCGTCGGCTCGATCCTCGCCGCCGTCGGAATCCTCGGGCAGTTCACCTCCTTCCTCATCGTGCTGAGCGTGGCTTTCCCTCCCATCGCGGGGATCATGGTCGCCGAGTACTACTTCGTGCGCCGCTGGCGCGCTGATCTCGACACCAGTCGCGAGGCCGGGACGCTCCCCGCGACCGCACCGCGTCTCGTTCCGACCACCATCGTCGTGTGGCTGGTGTCGTCGCTGGTCGGGTACTTCGTGACCTGGGGCATCCCGTCTCTGCTCAGCCTCTTCCTCTCGATGGTGCTCTACGTCCTGGCCGGCAAGCTCGGTCTCGTCCGCGGCGTCGGCGTCGCGACCACTCGACAGGCCCCCGCACCCGACTCCGAGCCCGTCAGCGCCTGAGCGCGGCCTCCACACAGAAAGCGAGAACCATGCACATCGGCATCGACGTCGGCGGCACGAACACCGACGCAGTACTCATGGCGGGCACGCGCACGCTGGCGGGAGTCAAGCACTCGACCACGGGAGACGTCACGAGCGGCATCGTGCAGGCGATCGAAGAGCTGCGCGCCGCGCATCCGTTCGACGGTCCCGACATCGACGCGGTGATGATCGGCACCACCCACTTCATCAACGCTCTGGTCCAGGCCAGCCGACTCGCACCGACCGCGGCGCTGCGTCTCGGGCTGCCCGCGACGCGTGCCCTGCCGCCGCTGGTCGACTGGCCGGAGGCGCTCGTCGAGGCCACTCACGCCCGCAGCTACCTGGCGCACGGCGGCTACGAGTTCGACGGCCGGCCCATCTCGCCGCTCGACCCCGATGAGTTGCGCGCGCACGCCGAGGACATGAAGGCCAACGGCATCCGCTCCGTGGCGGTCTCATCGGTCTTCAGCCCCGTCAACCACGACCTCGAGATCCAGGCGGCGGAGATCATCGGCTCGGTCCTGGGCGACGGCGTCGCGATCTCGCTCTCGCACGAGATCGGCCGGATCGGCCTGCTCGAACGCGAGAACGCCACGATCATCAACGCTGCGCTGCGGGAGCTCGCCTCGGAGATCGTCGACGGGCTCACCTCGGCAGTGCGCGCGCAGGGGATCGAAGCCCCCATCTTCCTCAGCCAGAACGACGGCACCCTGATGGACGACGAGTACGTGCGCCGATACCCGGTGGCCACCTTCGCTTCGGGCCCGACCAACTCCATGCGCGGTGCGGCCGCGACGAGCGGACTGGTCGACTGCGCGGTGATCGATGTGGGCGGCACCACCGCCGACATCGGCCTTCTGATCAACGGATTCCCGCGCGAGACGGCCAATGAGGTCAAGGTCGCGGGCATCCGCACCAATTTCCGGATGCCCGATGTGCTCTCGCTCGGCATCGGCGGGGGCAGCATCGTCGACGAGGAGACCGCCGAGGTCGGTCCGGCATCGGTCGGCTACCGGCTCACCACCGACGCGCTCGTGTTCGGAGGCAGCACCCTCACAGCCACGGACATCGCCGTGGCCGCCGGCCGCGCCGACATCGGCGACGCGACGAAGGTCGCGCACCTCGACCCCGCCTTCGTCGACCGTGTCCTGCAGCGCATCGCCGAGCGCGTCTCGGAGGCAGTGGATCGGATGCGCACCTCACCCGAGCCGATCGCGGTGGTCGCCGTGGGCGGCGGGTCGATCCTGCTGCCGGATGAGCTGCCCATGTTCGGCACCGTGCACCGCCCCGAGAATTACGCGGTGGCGAACGCGATCGGCGCATCGATCGCCCAGGTCGGCGGTGAGATCGACAAGGTGTACGCGATCGAGCCCGGTCGGCGCGACGAGACGATCGCCGCGGTGCGCTCCGAAGCTGTCGACAGGGCGATCGCCGCGGGCGCCCGTCCCTCGACCGTCTCGATCATCGACTTCGACGAGGTGCCGATCCCGTATCTGCCCGGCAACGCCACGCGCATCCGCGCGAAGGCTGTCGGCGACCTCGACATGGGGGCGTGAGATGAGCTGGACCATCACCGCCGAGCACATCGACGGGCTCGCCCGCGGTGCGGCGGTGCTCGGCACGGGCGGCGGCGGTGACCCGTACATCGGAGCTCTGCTGGCCCGGCAGGCGCTTGCCGACACGGATGTCACCGTCGTGGGCCTCGACGAGGTGCCGGATGATGCGCTCGTGCTGTTCGTCGCCATGATGGGCGCGCCGACCGTGATGGTCGAGAAGCTGCCCAGCCTGGACGAGGTCGTCGAGCCGGTCCGGGCGCTCGGCGTGCACCTCGGCCGACCCGTCACCCACATCGCGTGCGCCGAGGTCGGCGGCGTGAACTCCACCATCCCGATCGCCGCGGCCGCGGCGCTCGGGTTGCCGCTCATCGACGCCGACGGCATGGGCCGCGCGTTCCCCGAGCTCCAGATGGTGCTGCCCACCCTCCACGGTGTGACAGCCTCTCCACTCGCATTCAGCGACGAGAAGGGCAACATGGGGGTCCTGCAGACCGTCGACAACTCGTGGACCGAGCGCATCGCCCGGGTCGCCTGTGTTGAGATGGGATGCTCGGTGATGATCTCGGGCTTCTCGATGTCGGGCGTGCAGGCGCGGGAGTCGCTCGTGGCCGATTCGCTGTCGCGCTGCATCGAGATCGGTGAGGCCATTGCCAGAGCCCGCGACTCGAAGACCGACCCCGTCGCCGCGGCTGTCGCACTGCTGCACGGCCGAGAGCTGATCGACGGCAAGGTCGTCGACGTGCAGCGGGCGACCACCACGGGATTCGCACGCGGACGGGCCCGGATCGACGGGGCTGGTGACACGTCGATCACGCTGCAGTTCCAGAACGAGCACCTCGTCGCCGAGCAGGACGGACAGGTGCTGGTGACCACGCCGGACCTCATCATGGTTCTCGACGGAGAATCGGGTGAGCCGGTGACCACGGAGGCCCTGCGTTACGGGCAGCGCGTCCGCGTGGCCGCAGCGCCGGCCGATGAGCGGTGGCACTCGGCAGCCGCGCTCGCCATGGTGGGGCCGGGCTACTTCGGCTACGACATGCGCGCCCACCGCTTCGACGGCACCATCTCCACTGGCGGCACTGAGACGGAGTCCGGTGTCCTGAGCGAAGGAAACGAACCCAGATGAGCTGGCAGCTGACCGCCGATGACCTCCCCGACCTCGCGCGCGGGGCCACCCTGCTGGGCACGGGTGGGGGAGGAGACCCCTACATCGGGAAGATGCTCGTCGAGCGCGTGCTCGGTGACGGAGCGATCACCATCCTCGATCCGGATGAGCTGCCCGACGAAATGTTCGTCATCCCCACGGCGCAGATGGGTGCGCCCACGGTCATGGTCGAGAAGATCCCCGCCGGCACCGAGCCCACACTCGCCCTGCGCACCCTCGAAGACCACCTCGGGCGCAAGGCCGACGCGACCATGCCCATCGAGTGCGGAGGCATCAACTCGATGATCCCGCTGATCGTCGCGGCCGAGACGGGCCTGCCCGTGGTCGATGCCGACGGGATGGGTCGCGCGTTTCCCGAGCTGTCGATGGAGACGTTCGCCGTCTACGGCGTGCACGGCTCGCCTCTCGCCCTCGCCGGGGAGCGCGGTGAGCGCGTCATCATCGACACCGGTGACGATGATCGCCAGATGGAGTGGCTCGCCCGCGGGATCACGATCCGCCTCGGCGGTGTGGGCCACATCGCCGAGTACGCGATGACCGGCGCCGACGTGCGTCGCACGGCCGTGCCCCGCACCATCTCAATGGCGCTCGCGCTCGGCCGGGCGATCCGCTTGGCGCGTGAGCAGCATCGTTCCCCCTTCGATGCGATCTCCGCCGCGCTGGCTTCCACTCTCTACCCGCACATGCGCGAGCTGTTCGTCGGCAAGGTGGTCGATGTCGAGCGGCGCACGACCGAGGGGTTCGCGAAGGGACGGGCTGTGATCGCCCCGCTCGGCGATGAGGGCGACCCGCTCGAGGTCGCGTTCCAGAACGAGAACCTCACCGCTCACCGAGGGGGCCGGCTCGTCGCGATCGTCCCCGATCTCATCTGCATCGTGGACCAGGAGACGGCGGAGCCGATCACCACCGAGGGGCTGCGGTACGGGCAGCGGGTGCGGGTGCTCGGGATCTCGACTCCGGCGATGATGCGCACTCCGGAAGCGCTGGCTGCCTTCGGGCCGTCTGCCTTCGGCATCACCGAGGAGTTCGTCGCCGTCGAGGAGCTGGCGGAGCCGTAATCTGGAATCATGGTGAGTCTGCTCGGGCGTGACGATCTGACCGCGCTCGCGCGTGGTTACGCGCTGTTCGGCTCGGGCGGTGGGGGATCGACCACCATGCTCGAGCTCATCCTCGCCGGGTCGGCCACCTGGCCGCTCCAGGTCGCGGCACCGGAGTCGCTCGATCCGGCGACGCCGTGCCTCGGCGTGGCATTCGTCGGATCCACGATCCTGCTGGGCGAGCGGATGCCCGGCAGCGAGCCGTTCGCTCCGGTGCTCAGGGCGGTCGAGCGCTGGATGGGTCACGAGATACCCGCGGTCTGCTCGCTGGAAGGCGGCGGCATGAACGGCCTGGCGCCCCTGATGCTGGCGGATTCGCACATCGTGGTCGACGCCGACTGCACGGGCCGTGCGGTGCCGGGGCTCGACCAGATGTCGTTGTTCGTCGACGGGCTGCCCGGGGTCATCGTGGCATGCGACACCGGAGGCGGGGGTGTCGCGGTCGTCGAGGCGACTCGGGGGATCGACGCCGAGCGCGTGGCGCGTGCCGCCATCATCCAGGCAGGCGGTGCGGGGTGCGCCGTGTTCGCGGGATTCACGGTCGGGGATCTGCGCGAGCACGCCATCGTCGGTCACCTCGCTCACACCCTTCGCGTCGGTCGCGCGTTCGTGGCCACATCGGATCGGTCCCTGGTCGAGCTCGCGGACGCCCTGGGTGCGCAGCTCGTGACCGAAGGGCGCATCCTCTCCACAGCATCCCTCGTCGCGGATCCGTCCGTGAGCGCCGTCGAGATCATGGGCGTCGACGGCGGGGTCCACCGCGTGATCACCCGGTCCGAGACTCTCGCGGTGCTCAGCGACGGTCGGGTGGTCGCCGCGGCACCCACCGTGATCGTCGTCGTCGATGCGATCTCGCGCGACGTGCTCGAGGTCACCGAGCTCACCCTCGCACGCCACGTCGCCGTTCTCGCGATTCCGGCTCCGTCGTGGTGGCACGCGCGCCCCGACCGGCTGCGCCGCGTCACGCCCTCGGCCTACGGCCTGGATGAGCTGGACGTGGCATGAGCAGCCCCCTGCGACTGAGCGCTCTGCTCTCCTACCCCGACAACGGCGGTCTGACGCTCGTGGCCGGACCGGAGGATGTCGAGTGGGATGCCGTCGTGATCGAGAACGACGAATCCGACCTCGCCGACCCCGTGCAGCACCGACTCGCGGTGCTCACTTCCGGCATCCCGCGCACGACGTGGCAGCAGGATGCGCTGCTCCGCCGCGTGCGCGACCGCGGGTACTCCGGTCTCGCCGTGCCGGGCGCGGCGGCGATCGACCCGGGCGCCCGTCGACTCGCCAACCGCCTCCGACTCGCGCTGCTCGACGTCGCGCGCCCCATCCAGCTGGCGAAGGCCTGCTGGATGCTCATCGAGGCCCGTGACGCGCTCACCCTGGGGCAGGTGCGGAAGGTTGCCCAGTCGTTCGAGTACTCCGCGCAGGATCTCGGGGACCTGCTGCGGCACATCGCCGCGAACCTCAGCACCGGGGTCGCCCTCGTCGACCGCGCGGGAGTCGTCCTCGAGGCGGGAGGGCATCTCAGCCCAGACCTGCATGCGGGTATCGGCTTCGAATCGTGGGCGGACCTCGCCCGCACCGAGCACGCAGCGGCCGCATCCGTGCGTGTCGACAGTCCCGCACGGACGGGGCTGCGCCTCGTGCTCTTCGGCGACGGGATCGGGGAACCGCAGCTGCAGGCACTCTCGGTCGCAGCCCAGGTCGCCATGCCGGCCGTCGCCGCTCGCATCCTCATCGACGAGGTGGCCGCGATCAACGAGGTCGCCGTGTCGTCGGCGCTGCTGCGTGACTTCACCGACCTGAGGGGTGCTGCCGACGACGACGTCGATCGACGGATGTCCGAACGGGGATGGCGCACCCAGGGCCATCATCTGGCCTTCCACATGACGGCCCGGGGACGGGTCGACGCATTCTCGCTGCTGCGATCGCTGCGCTCCGGTCTCGGATCGATCGACGCCGAATCGCACGCGACCTCAGCCGGAAGCGGAGTGAGCGGGTGGCTGACCTTCGCGCAGCAGCCCAGCGCAGAGAAGGTCGAGCGCGCGGTCGCTGCGCTGCGCGAGCTGCATGCGGAGGCTCTACGTGATTTCGCCGTCGCGACCGGCGTCGGCTCGCTGCAACCCGGCCCTGCGGGATTGGGCGCCACGCTCGACGAAGCCGCAGACGCGGCGAAGATCGCCGCCGCGCGCTCGGCAGCAGGCTGGTTCGTGCGGGTCGACAGCCTCGGCCTCGAGCAGCTGCTTCTCGCGTGGACCGGCAACGACACCTTCGTGCCGGCTGCGGAGTCGCTGCTCGCCCCGCTTCGGGAGGGAACGGGTGAGCTGCTGACCACGCTCGCCGCGTATCTCGACCACGAGTCGGGCATCGCGGCGACCGCCATCGCCCTCGGCCTGCACCGCAACACCGTCGCGGTGCGCATACGCCGCGCGCAGGAGCTGCTCGGCATCGACATGCGGGATCCGGATGCGCGGCTCGCTCTGCACCTGGCCTGTCGCAGCGTCCTGATGCGCTGACCCCCCGCCCCCGGAACCGCTTCTCGCTCCGGTATGAGTTCGTGTCGCCTGATCCGCGGTTGAGCGGCAGAAACTCATACCGGAGCGAGAAGCGGTTCCGCTTGGAGCACGGGGCGGTCAGGCAGGGGCGGGGTGAGCAGCGCGCGACGGATCAGAGCGGGGGTGCAGCAGGCCAGAGAGCGCGCCCAGCGCGGCGCCCGCCAGAGTATCGACAACGCGTTCCATCGCGATGGACATGTCGCCCGTGCTTCCCGTGGCCGCGCCGAGAAGAAGCAGCACCAGCGGGGTGATGAGCGTCAGCGCCAGGGCGTAGTGACGCACGACCACCAGCTCGATCGAGAACTGCAACACGCCCAGCAGCGCCGCCAGCCACAGACCGCTCGGGTGCAGCAGCGCCAGCAGCGCATAGACTCCGGCGCCCGCGATCGTTCCCAGCAACCGGTGCGTCGCACGCTGCAGCGCCGCCCGTCTGCTCGACGCGATCCCGATCACCGCGACCGCAGCTCCGACGATCCAGTACGCCCGCGCGGGGTCGAGGAACAGACTCACGACCACGCCGAGCATGCTCACGAGGACGACACGCAGCAGCAGCATCCGGCCATCCGCATCCCACGACGGCCCAGGGAAGAGCTGCCGAAGTGGGCGGGCACGACGGGCGCCGACCCGAGCCAAGGCCAGGGGCGACACCGCGATCAGATACGAGAACGCGCATCCGGCGGCGACCGCGGCGACGTAGCCGGCGGGCGTGATCGGAGCGGATCGCACCACCGTTGCCGACAGGCCGAACACGAGCACGAAGAACAGGGGCCCGGGCGGGCCCAGCCGAAAGCCGAAGGCGAGGGCCGCGCTCACACTCGCGACGAGCACGATGCCGATGCTGACCAGTAGAGGATCGTGCGCGACCGCGGCCCCGAGCGCCGCGCAGATGACGAGAGCGGCACCCACGAACGGCAGCATCCGCGCCCGCTCGATCACGGGCAGGGTCCCGGCGAACAGCACGGTGAATGCCCCCGACGCGGCGATGTACCCCAGCATCGGCTGATCGACCACGGTCATCACGGCGATCGGCACGGCGATCCCGAGAGCCGCCTGCAGGCCGAGCTGCCAGCGCGGGCCGCGGGAGGGGCCGAAGGCGAACAGACTCACCGGATCATTCTTTCAGCGGCGGCGCTCGCCGGCTCTCAGGCCGGTGGATCGCCCCAGGTGGAGCCGCTGGTCGGTCGGCTCCGCATGTTCCGAACAGCCGTCTGGCGGGGGAGAGCACGTCTCGCCGAACGGGCCAGGCACGGCTCAGTGCGGGGCGTGGTACTCCGCCTCGTCGCGCTTCCAGTAGCCCTTCACGACGGCCTTCGCCACGTCGACGCCCCAGCGGGCGAGCAGTGCGCGGCCGGGCTTGACGATCTGCTGCTCGGCGGCGATGAAGACGAACGGGTCCGAGCCCACGGCATCCGTCTCGCCGAGACCGTCGAGGAAGGCGATCAACGCCGATCCGGCCGGCGCGTCCCCGCGGTGCAGCCACTCGACGGCGACCGGTGCGTCCAGAGCGAGCTGATCGGCGTCGGAGACGACCTCGATCACGATGCGCGCCGGGGTGCCCGCGGGGATCATCCCCGCGAAGCGACGGATCGCGGGAATGGCGGTCTCGTCGCCGACGAGCAGCCACGACCCCGGGGCGCCGGTCAGCACCGCCGAGCCGCGTGGCCCGCCGACGCCCACGAAAGAGCCGAGCGGAGCGGATGCCGCCCAGCGGGCACCCACGCCGTCATCGCCGTGCACGGCGAACTCGACGTCGAGCCAGTTCTCGCCCCAGGCGAGCGGGGTGTACTCGCGGTTCGGTGAGGCGCGCAGCTCGTCGACCGAATCGGTCGCCGCCTCCGTGAAGAACAGCCGCATGTGGTCGTCCGCGCCGAGTGATTCGAAACCGGCGAGGTCGTCGCCCGTCAGTCGCACGCGCACGTAGTTCGGCGCGAGCCACTCCCGCTCGGAGAGGGTGGCCGTGCGGAACCGCAGATCGAGCCCCTGTCGCTCGATCGAGAAACCTGATTTCACATCGCTCATAAAGTAAGGCTAACCTAAGTCGCGGTGACAGTGAGTTCACCATCGCGCAGCCAGCGCATCACCCCACGCAGAACAGGAGCTCTCCATGCCCGTGCCCCGAATCCTCGGCGGAACCGCACTCGGTCTCGTCAGCGTCCTCGCCCTCGCCGGCTGCGCCGCAGACCCCGCTGCCGAAGCCGACGAGGCCGCGCCCACGAGCGGCACGGTCACCGTCGAGGACAACAACGGCACGCACAAGATCGCCACCCCGCCCACGTCTGTCGTCGCAACCGACAACCGCACCTTCCAGACGCTCAGCGACTGGGGCATCGAACTCGCCGCCGGCGCGGTCACCCTCATGCCCACGACCGTGGGATACAAGACCGACGAGAGCATCATCGACCTCGGCAGCCACAACGAACCCGACCTCGAGTCGGTCGTCGCCGTCGAACCCGACCTGATCATCAACGGTCAGCGCTTCACGCAGCACCACGACAAGCTCGCGAGCCTGGTGCCCGACGCGACCATCCTCGAGCTCGACCCCCGCGAGGGCGAGCCCTTCGATGACGAGCTCAAGCGTCAGGTCACCGTGCTCGGCGAGGTGTTCGGAAAGCAGAAGGAGGCGCAGCAGCTCGTCGACGACTTCGACGCCGCCGTCGCCCGCGTCAAGGACGCCTACGACGACGCGGAGTCGGTCATGGCCGTCACCACGTCCGGGGGCGAGATCGGCTACATCGCCCCGAGCGCCGGCCGCACCCTCGGTCCGATCTTCGACATCCTGGGTCTCAGCCCCGCGCTCGAGGTCGACGGCGCCACCGACGACCATCAGGGTGACGACATCTCGGTCGAGGCGATCGCGAAGGCGGACCCCGACTGGATCCTCGTCATGGACCGCGATGCCGTGTTCGCCGACCAGGAGCCGAACTACGTGCAGGCGGCCGAGATCCTCGAGAACTCCGAGGCGCTGGCATCCGTCACCGCTGTCCGGAGCGAGCAGATCGTCTACATGCCCACTGACACGTACCTCAACGAGGGCATCCAGACGTACACGACCCTCCTCAACGACTTCGCCGACGCGCTCGAGAAGTCCGCGAAGTGACATCAGCGCGGTGGCGTCCGGCCGATCCCGGATGCCACCGCGCCCTCGCACCATGACACGCACACGTCCCCTCTTCGAGCCCGCCCCGGCTCGCGCCCCGCGCGCGGGTGCGGCGACCCGCGGGCGCCTCTTCGACGGCAAGCTGCTCATCGGCGTCCTCGTCGTCGCCGCCCTGCTCGTTGCCTCCCTGCTCACCGGCGTCTACGACATCTCCGGCAGTCCCGACGGCGCCGAGATGTTCCAGATCACCCGCATCCCGCGCACCATCGCCCTCGTGCTGGCGGGTGCCTCGATGGCCATGGCCGGGCTCGTCATGCAGCTGCTCACGCAGAACCGCTTCGTCGAGCCGACCACGACCGGAACCACCGAATGGGCCGGCCTCGGCCTGCTCACGGTCATGGTGCTCGTGCCGCACCCCTCGTTGCCGCTGCGCATGGCGGGTGCCGTCGTGGCCGCGTTCATCGGCACGATGATCTTCTTCCTGTTCCTCAGAAGAGTGTCGCTGCGCTCGTCGCTGATCGTGCCGATCGTGGGCATCATGCTCGGCGCGGTGGTCGGAGCCGTATCGACCTACCTCGCCCTGGCCACCAACACGCTGCAGAGCCTGGGCGTCTGGTTCGCCGGCAGCTTCACCTCGGTGCTGCGCGGCCAGTACGAGATGCTGTGGATCGTCGCCGTGGTCGGCGTGATCGTCTTCGTCGTCGCCGATCGGCTGACCGTCGCCGGTCTCGGCGAGGAGATCGCCACGAACGTCGGGCTCGACTACGACCGCATCATGCTTCTCGGCACCGCACTCATCGCCGTCGTCACCGGCGTCGTCACCGTGGTCGTCGGCAACCTGCCCTTCCTCGGCCTGATCGTGCCCAACATCGTCTCGATGCTGCGCGGCGACGACCTGCGCAGCAACCTGCCGTGGGTGTGCCTGCTCGGCATCGGCATCGTCACGCTCTGCGATCTGATCGGTCGCACCATCGTGATGCCGTTCGAGGTGCCGGTGTCGCTGATTCTCGGCATCGTCGGCGCGGTCGTGTTCGTGCTCCTCCTGCTCAGACAGCGTCGCCGTGCTTAGGCGGGTCGACCTGCTCGGGCGGGCGAACGTCGCGCAGCAGAGGCCGATGCGCGCCGCCGCCGGCTGGTTCGCGGATGCCCGTGCCCGACGTCGCTATCTGATCGCGCTGACGATCCTGGTCGTGCTCTCGGTCGGATTCGGCATCGGACTGCTCGCCTGGGACAACCCGATGCCGTTCGGCACGGACGGTTTCTGGCGCATCGCCGAGCTGCGCTTCACGAACGTGCTCGTGATGATCATCGTCGCCGTCTGCCAGGCGGTGGCCACAGTGAGCTTCCAGACCGTCGCGACGAACCGGATCGTCACCCCGTCGATCCTCGGATTCGAGTCGCTGTACCGGGCCGTGCAGACCTCGTCGGTCTACCTGTTCGGCATCGCGGGCCTGGTCGCCATGCAGGGGCTGCTGCAGTTCGGCATCCAGATCGCCGTCATGGTGGCCCTCGCGATGCTGCTCTACGGCTGGCTGCTCACCGGACGCTACGCCAACCTGCAGATCATGCTGCTGATCGGCATCGTGATCGGCGGAGGGCTGGGGGCGATCGCCACCTTCATGCAGCGGCTGCTCACCCCCAGCGAGTTCGACGTGCTCGCCGCGCGACTGTTCGGCAACATCTCCAACGCCGATGCGTCGTACCTCCCGCTCGCCGTGCCGCTGTGCGTCGTGGCATCCGTCGTGCTGTGGATGCGCGCCCGCCGGCTCAACGTGATGGCGCTCGGAGCCGACACCGCGAACGCGCTCGGGGTGAACCACCGGCGCGAGCTGATGATCACGCTCTTCCTCGTCGCCGTGCTGATGGCGACCTCGACGGCGCTGGTCGGGCCGATGACCTTCCTCGGGTTCCTCGTCGCGACGCTCGCCTACCAGTTCGCCGGATCGGACGATCACCGCCTGGTGTTCCCCATCGCCACGCTGACCGCCTTCACCATCCTGTCGGGCGCGTACTTCGTGATGCGCAACGTGTTCTACGCGCAGGGCGTCGTCTCGATCATCATCGAGCTCGTCGGCGGCGTCGTGTTCCTCATCGTCATCCTCAAGAAGGGACGCCTGTGATCACCATCGAGAAGGTTCGCCGCGAGTATGCGACCGACGTCGCGATCGGGCCCGTCGACCTCGTCATCCCCGAGGGCGGCATCACGGCGCTGATCGGACCGAACGGGGCGGGCAAATCGACGCTCCTGACGATGGTCGGACGGCTGATGGGGATGGATGCCGGATCGATCGCCATCGCGGGACTCGACGTCGCGTCGGCGAAGTCGGCCGATCTCGCGAAGGTCGTGTCGATCCTGCGTCAGGAGAACCACTTCGTGACCCGGCTGACGGTGCGCCAGCTGGTCGGCTTCGGCCGCTTCCCGCATTCGAAGGGGCGGCTGACCAGGGCGGATGAGGACGTCATCAGCCGCTCGATCGATTTCCTCGATCTCGGGATGCTCGAGCATCGCTACCTCGACGAGCTGTCGGGTGGGCAGCGTCAGCGGGCGTACGTCGCGATGGTGCTCGCGCAGGACACGGATGTCGTGCTGCTCGACGAGCCGCTGAACAACCTCGACATGAAGCACGCCGTCGCGATGATGGCGCAGCTGCGCCGCGCCGCCGACGAGCTCGGCCGCACGATCGTGATCGTGCTGCACGACATCAACTTCGCCGGACACTACGCCGACCGCATCTGCGCCATGAAGGACGGCCAGGTCGTCGAGTTCGGCACGCCCGCCGAGATCATGACCGACGAGGTGCTCACGCGCGTGTTCGAGACGCCCGTGCAGGTGATCGACGGCCCGCACGGACCCCTCGCCGTCTACTACTGACGCGCTCCCCGTGTGGTGTCCCGGGCAGATGTCGGCGAGAATCACGGATGTCGGTCCGAACCGCTTGTTTCCGCCGACATTCGTGCGGTCCGCCGACATCCGTGCCGCGGCACGCCGGCACCCCTTCCGGAGGGCGCGGATGACGGCACCGTCGTCAGCGGTCGCGGTGATCCTCGGGGGCGAGGCGGGCGCCGCGGCGCGGCTCCCGTGACCCGGACGCCCAGATCAGGCGGACGATGCGCTGGCGATGCCCGCTCCACGGGGCGAGCAGCTCGAGCATCCCGTCGTCGTCGGTGCGGTGGCCGGTGAGCGCGAAGCCGACCTCGTGCGCCAGGTGGTAGTCGCCCACGCTCACGGCGTCGGGGTCGCCGAGGGCCCGGATGCGCGTCTCGGCGGAGGTCCACACGCCGACCCCGGGCAGGCTCGTCAGCACTCGGTCCCTCTCTGCCCCGTCGATCGCGCGGAGCGTCGCGCGCTCGACGCTCGCGCCGCGGCGTGCAGCGGCGACGATCGTGCGCGACTGCGGCGGCTCGACGGCCGCGCGGTGCCACTGCCACGACGGGATGCCCCGCCACACCTCATGCGAGGGTGAGGCGAACATGGGTCGCGGCGTCGGGCCGGGTGCGCGTTCGCCGAAGCGGCTCACGAGATACCGCCAGGCGCCGAACGCCTGCATCCCCGTCACCTTCTGCTCGATGATCGCGCACACGAGAGCATCGAAGACGCGGTCGGTGCGGGCCATCCGGATGCCCGGATGCCGCCGCGCCACGTCCTCGAGCTGCGGATGCCCGATGACGAAACCGTCATCATCGTCGTCGGCGCCGCACAGCCGCGGAACGACGTCGATGGCCTCATCAGCACCCGGGCCCCAGGCCGAAGCGTGGATCCCGTCGGAGCCCTGACGAAGGCAGAGCGTGGCGATCCCGGCATCCGTCCGGAAGGCCATCCAGATCCGGCCGCCGTCGATGACCATCGTGGGATCGCCGCCGCCACGTCGCAGCATCCCGACCGTGCGGCCGAGATGGAGCGGATGCGGCGGACGATAGACGGACTCGCGCGCCGGTGCGGGCGCGGCGGCATCCGTCATCAGGGTCATGCAGGAACTCTACGTGCCGTCCCTGACATCTCCTCCGGGATGAGTCTCTCTGGCCGGCGACACCCCCCATCTGCTGCCGACACCCCTGTCTGCGTACGGTCTTATCCGGGGGGGTGTCGGCGGCAAGTGGGGGTCTCGGCGAAAGGGTCGACGGCGGAAGAGGTGGATCAGAAGCGGTCGGGCGAAGGCGTGCCGTGGCCGTAGCGGATCGACACGTCGGCGTGACGGTCGAAGCGGTAGCCGACACCGCGCACGGTGCGCACGATGTCTTCGTGGCGGCCGAGCTTGGCGCGCAGGCGACGCACGTGCACGTCGATGGTGCGCTCGCCGGGCGCCTCCTCGTCGGTGGATGCCTGCCACAGGGCGGAGACCAGCTCGCTGCGCTCGATGGTGCGGCCTTCGCGCAGCACCAGGTACTGCAGCAGCTCGAACTCCTTGTACGTGAACGAGGCCGATTCGCCGTCGAGCAGCACGCGCTTGCGGGAGATGTCGACGACGACGCCCGATTCCTCGTCCTTCTCCTCCTCGACGGCGGCGTTGGCACGGGCGATGGCGCCGGGCTCGTGCAGGGCGAGGCGCACGACGTCGAGGTCGCGACCACCGGCCGACTGCGGGGCGAGGGCGACGGTGGCGTGCGTCTCGGCGGTCGGAGCGAGTTCCGCGAGCGTGCGGCGCAGTGCGTCGACGAGCACGGGGAGGCTGACCCCGGCGGATGCGGCCTTGATCTCGTCGATGCCGACGTAGAGGGCGAAGCCGCGCGGCGAGCGGACGGACGGGAGGTCGGCGGCGGCGTCTGTGGGCGAGACGACGCGGACGGGGGCGGTGACGGGACGCTCGAGGAGGGCGGTGTTCGACATGATGATGGTTCCTTGCGTGAGCCGAGGGATGCGTTGCACGAATGACCGGGCGGAGCCGGTGGGGTGATGAGCGCGAAGGGTGGGCGCTCAGAGACTCGTCCCTCAGATCGAGGAGAATTCAGCGAGTCGGACTGGGTGGTTGCGCCTTAGCAACACATTCGGCAACACATGCCAACGCGACCGGGCATCATCATCCCGGCAGTCCCGTTCGCCTCCTGGGCGGACAGAGGGCTTGCGTTGGTGGTCATGGGGGCGATTATTTCCCACCGAGACGTCCCATGTCAAAACGTGACAATCCAGCGGACGAAATACGACGTAACGTTGTGGGGTGAGTTCAACCCCCGACGCCGCTGATTTCGTGTTCCTGGATGAGACAGATGCCTCCCGCTGGGCGCTCACGAGAAACGGCGAGCTGCTGAGCGTGCTGGACTACCGCGACGATGGCACGACCGTCGCGATGACCCGCGCGTTCACGATCCCGACGTATCGTGGCCACGGGTACGCCGCACGTGTGGTGGCGGGCGCTGTCGCCCAGATCGAGGCGCGCGGCGACCGCCTGATCGACCCGGTGTGCTGGTACGTCGCCGACTGGTTCGACGCGCACCCCGACAAGCAGCATCTGCTTCGGCGACGCTGACCCGATCGACACTCGCGGCCGGCTGCCCGCGCGGGTGAGCCCCGCGCGGCACGCCTCGAACGCGATGTCGGAGGCCCCGCATACCGTGTGGGTATGCGCATCCTGCACACCTCCGACTGGCACATCGGCCGCACCTTCCACGGGCACTCGACTGTCGCGGCGCTGGCCGGGGTGCTCGACGCGCTGGTCGCCCAGGTGCGCGAGCACGCGGTCGACGTGGTGATCGTCGCGGGCGACGTGTTCGATTCCGCGACTCCCGCCGCATCCGCCTACAGGCTGCTCGACGACGCCCTGCTGGCGCTGCACGAAACCGGCGCCACAGTCGTCATGACGAGCGGCAACCACGACTCAGCCGCCCGGCTGGGGTTCCACTCCCGTCTGCTGCGCGACGGCATCCACGTGCTCACCGATCCGCTCGCGATCGCCGCGCCTGTGACCGTGCATGACGAGCACGGCCCGGTGCACTTCTACGGCGTCCCGTACCTCGAACCGGCCATCGTGCGGCAGCACTGGATCGATGACGAGCGCGCGCTGCGCACGCAGGCGCAGGTGATGCAGCACGCCATGACGCTCGTGCGCGACGGCATGACGGCACACGGGGGTCGGTCGGTCGCGGTCGCACACTGCTTCGCCGCGGGCGTCGACGCCACGGCCGGGCTCGAGCGCGAGGTGCGCCAGGGCGGTCTCGATCTCGTGCCGCTCTCCGCCTTCGACGGGCCCGACTACGTGGCGCTGGGGCACATCCACGGTCGCCAGCAGCTCAGCGAGCGCGTGCGCTATTCGGGCGCCCCGCTGCACTACAGCTTCGGCGAGCAGCACAAGCAGCGCGGCTCGTGGCTGGTCGACCTCGACGCGCACGGCCTCGCGTCGGTCGAATGGCTCGATCTGCCCGTGCCGCGCGCCCTGGTCACCCTCACCGGCCCGCTCGACGAGATCCTCAGCGACGAGAACGCCGCCCGTCACGCCGACGACTGGGTGTGCGCGGTCTACACCGACGCCGTGCCCCAGCACGAGCCGATGCGGCGACTGCGTGAGCGGTTCCCGTTCTGCGCCCTGGTGCAGCACCAGCCCGAGGGCGCAGACACCGTCGACGAGCGCTCGTACACGCAGCGACTGCGCTCTGCGGTCAGCGATGTCGACCGCATCGAGGCGTTCCTCGAGCACGTGCGGGCGGGCCACGGTGCGACCGAGCGCGAGGCCGAGTTGATCCGCGAGGTTCTCGACGACCGGGTGCGCGCCGAGGCGCTCGTCTGATGCAGCTGCACCGCCTCGAGATCGAGGGCTTCGGCCCGTTCCGCGGGCGTCAGAGCATCGACTTCGACGCCTTCGCCGACGACGGGATCTTCCTCATCGCCGGGCGGACGGGCGCGGGCAAGTCGAGCATCCTCGATGCCGTGTGCTTCGGGCTGTACGGTGGCGTGCCCCGCTACGAGAAGGGTGGCGAGAAGCGGCTGCGCAGCGACCACTGCGAACCCGACGACGTCACCGAGGTCGTCGTCGAGTTCAGCACCGTCGGCGGCCGGTACCGCGTGACGCGCTCACCCGAGTATCTGCGGCCGGCCAAACGCGGCGGCGGGCTCACCAAACAGGCGGCCGCGGTCTCGCTCGAAGAGCTCACGGAGGGCGGGTGGGTCGGACGCGCGGCTCGCGCGGTCGACGTCGCCAATGAGCTGAACGAGATCCTCCAGCTCACCCAGGAGCAGTTCTTGCAGGTGATCCTGCTGGCGCAGAACCGGTTCGCCGACTTCCTGCTCGCCGACAGCCGCGAACGCCAGGCGCTGCTGCGACGCCTGTTCGGCACCGACCGGTTCGCCGACTACCAGACCCGGTTCGACGAGCGTCGGCGCGAGGCCGAGCAGGCCCTCGGCGGCAGCAGGGCGATGGTCGACGCGCGACTCGACGAGGCCGAGCGGATCGTCGGCGACGCCGATCTGTGGGGTGACGACGCCGAGGCCGTTGCGGATACGACGGATGCCAGAATCGAGCGTCTTCGTCGTGCGATCGCACGGGCCGACTACCGGGTCGAGCAGCTCGGAACCGAGCGCGCCGCCGCCGAGAAGGCGCTCGCCACGGCGGACGCCGCGCTCGCGCTGCTCAAAGAGCAGCGTCAGGCGCAGACCGAGCGCGATCGCGCCCGCTCGGCACTGGCGGCGCTGGACGCGCAGGCCGACCAGATCGCGGATGCGACGACGCGGCGTGATCGTGCTCGCGCAGCCGACGCGCTGCGCGCCCTCATCGTCGCCGCGACCAGGGCGTCCGTCGATCGAGCCGCGGCAGCGCAGGCGGAGGAGGCGGCCGTCGCGAGCGCCGCCGGCCTCGTGCGGGCAGACCCGACGTCGCCCGGCGCGACGCCCGACCGGATGCGCGCCGCCGCCTACCGCGACCTCGCATCCGAGCGCACGCGCGAGAGCGGCGCCTGGCAGCAGGCCGCCGAGCTCGAGGCGGGCGCCGCTCGACGCGGCGCTCAGCTGACAGCCGCGCGCACCGCGGTGGACGCGGCATCCGCAGCTCTCGCCGCCCTCGACGCCGAGCACGAGGCGCTTCCCGCCCAGATCCGAGAGCTGACCTCCGAGCACGACCTCGCCCGACGCGGCGCGGACCGGCTCGACGGCGCGGCTCAGAGCGTCGCACTCGCCGAGAGGCAGCTCGCCGGCGCGCTCGACGTCGAGCGGCTGGGGGCGGCTGTCGCCGCTGCCGCTGCTGCGGAGTCCGCGGCATCCGACGCGCACACCCGCGCTCAGGCCGAGCTCGCGCACCTGCGGCGGCGCCGGCTCGACGGGTATGCCGGCGAACTGGCGAGCGCACTCGTCGACGGCGAGCCGTGTGCCGTGTGCGGCGCGACCGCGCATCCGGCCCCGGCCGCGCACGCCGACCCCGTGTCGGCCGACGACATCGAGGCCGCCGAGATCGCGCGAGACGCGGTGGCGGCAGCAGAGCGCGCCGCATCGCGTGCCCTCGCCGAGC
>NZ_MJIR01000097.1:0-2974 GCF_001878835.1 Microbacterium sp. AR7-10
TATGAGGTGTGCCCGGCGGCGTACTCCCCCGCCGCGCGCCCCTCGAGACTGCGGGCGGCACCGGCGAAGAAGCGCAGCTGGTCGATCGACTGCTCGATCTCGTCGGCCACCAGGGTGGCCCGCGGCTTGCCGGTGTCCTGCGATTCGAGGTCGGCGAATTCCTCGGCGCGGGATGCCATGGCATCCGCGACCCGGAACAGCGCCAGCTGCCGCTCGGCCGGCGTCCTCTCGCGCCAGATCGGGAAGGCGGACGCTGCGGCGGCGTAGGCTGCGTCGAGGTCGTGCGCATCGGACAGGGGGATGCGGCCGTACACCTCCTCCGTGGCCGGGTCGATGAGGTCGAGGGTGCCGGCGCCGTGGGCGTTCCGCAGGGAGCCGCCGATGTGGTTCTGCAGCGTCGTCGTTGCCATGGGGCCACTCTATCCAGAGATCCTGCGGATTCAGAGGTTTTAAACCGATTCTGCTACGAATACGGTTGCGTTCACGACATTCTCATGTCAGGATCAGCGGATGGCCGACAAGTCAAAGACCGTCACGCTGGACGACGTCTCGAAGCGGATCATCGAGCTGCTGCAGCAGGACGGACGACGCCCGTACGCGGACATCGGCCGTGCGGTCGGACTCAGCGAGGCGGCGGTGCGTCAGCGTGTGCAGCGCCTCACCGACTCGGGCGTCATGCAGATCGTCGCGGTCACCGACCCCCGGCAGCTCGGCTTCGCGCGGATGGCGATGATCGGCATCCGCACCTCGGGTGATCCCCGCGAGGTCGCCGAGGCGGTCAAGGCATTCGACGAGATCGCCTACGTCGTCGTCACCCTCGGCACCTTCGACGTGCTCGCCGAAGCCATCTGCGAGACCGACGAAGATCTGCTCGAGCTGGTGTCGATGCGCGTGCGCGCCATCCCCGGCGTCGAGCACACCGAGAGCCTCATCTACGCCGGTCTGCACAAGGACTTCTACAACTGGGGCACGCGCTGATCTGCAGCCGCACCGCCCTCCCCCTTCGAGAGAGAACGTGATCCATGGGCACCACAGTGTTCGAGCGCTCGCGCCCGCACGACAGCCTGATCGACGCCGCCCTCAGCGACACCAGACACGCCGCCTACTGGCTCGACGACATCGAGCGCCCCGGATATCCCGCGCTCACCTCGAGCACCCGGGCCGACCTCGTCATCGTCGGCGGCGGATACGCCGGTCTGTGGACGGCCGTGCGCGCCAAGGAGCGCGACCCGCAGCGTTCTGTCATCCTGCTCGAGGCCGCCCGCGTCGGCTGGGCGGCATCCGGTCGCAACGGAGGCTTCTGCGAGGCCAGCCTGACCCACGGCTACGAGAACGGGATGAACCGGTGGCCGGACGAGATGGCGCAGCTCGAGCGCCTCGGTCTGGAGAACCTCGACGGCATCCAGGAGTCGGTCGAGCGCTACGGCATGGACGTCGACTGGGAGCGCACCGGGCAGCTGGCCGTCGCCGTCGAGCCGCACCAGGTCGAATGGATGGCCGGTGACGACTTCCTGGATCGGGATGCCGTGCGCGCCGAGGTGCACTCCCCCACGTATCTCGCGGGGAGCTGGGATCGGAACGGCTGCGCGATGATCCATCCGGCCAAGCTCGTCGTCGAGCTCGCGAGGGTCGCCACGGAGCTCGGTGTCGTCATCCACGAGCGCAGCCGGGTCACCGGCATCCGCGGATCGGGCCGGCAGACCGTCACCGTCGCGGGCGGGGCGACCGTGAGCGCCGACCACGTCGTGCTCGCCACCAACGTCTTCCCCTCGCTGCTCAAGCGCAATCGCCTGATGACCGTGCCGGTGTACGACTACGTGCTGATGACCGAGCCGCTCACGAGCGAGCAGCTGCAGTCGATCGGCTGGCAGAACCGGCAGGGCCTGGCCGACAGCGCAAACCAGTTCCACTACTACCGCCTGAGCGCCGACAACAGGATCCTGTTCGGCGGGTACGACGCGATCTACCACTTCGGCGGCAGGGTGCGCGCCGAGTACGAGGAGCGCCCCGAGAGCTTCCGCAGGCTCGCCTCGCACTTCTTCACGACGTTCCCGCAGCTGGAGGGGCTGACGTTCACGCACCGGTGGGCCGGCGCGATCGACTCGTGCAGCCGCTTCTGCGCGTTCTTCGGCACGGCCCGCGGTGGTCGCGTCGCCTACGCGACGGGGTTCACCGGCCTCGGCGTCGGCGCCAGCCGCTTCGCCGCCGACGTCATGCTCGATGAGCTCGCCGGACTCGACACCGAGCGCACGCGACTCGAGATGGTGCGCACCAAGCCCATCCCCTTCCCGCCCGAGCCCGCCGCATCCATCGGCGTGAACCTCGTGCGCAGGTCGATGGACCACGCCGACCACAACCAGGGCAGACGCAACCTGCTGCTGAAGGCGCTGGACGCCGTCGGCATGGGGTTCGACTCGTGAGCCGGCCGCTCGACACGGCGGGCATCGTGACGGATGCCCTGCGTGAGCCCCTCCCGCACGAGCCGCTGTCCGCGGACGCGGTGCGCGCGGGGGCGCCGACCACGGGCATCCGGGAGCTCGGACCGTTCGCCGGGGTCGAGGTGGGCATCTGGGAGATGACCGAGGGCGCCGCGGTCGACACGGAGATCGACGAGGTGTTCATCGTGCTCGCGGGCCGTGCGCGGGTGGAGTTCATCGATCCGTCGCTGCCGTCGATCGAGGTGCGAGCGGGCTCGGTGGTGCGTCTGGCCGCGGGGATGCAGACCCTCTGGGCCGTGCACGAGACCCTTCGCAAGGTGTACATCGCCTGATCGCCCGGCACACCTGGGGGGCCAACACTCCAGATGTCGGACGCATTCGCGGGATGTGTCCGACATCTGGAGTGTCGGCCCCCGGTTTGTACCCGTGCACGGCGCGGCGGGGGTGGCGGGGCGGGTCAGCGGCGCGCCAGCAGGGCGAGGTGCAGGGCGGCCACGGTCTCGCCGTCATCGAGGTCGGCGCCGAGCAGGTCGGAG
>NZ_MJIR01000098.1:0-6656 GCF_001878835.1 Microbacterium sp. AR7-10
GGCGAGCGACCCCCGCGCGACACCCCAGATGTTGAGCTGCCCCGCGACCTCTCCCTCGTACTCCATCACGAACGGATACCCGGCGCCGTCACGATGCTGCTGCAGGAGCCGACGGATCGCCGCCCTCATGTCGAAGCCCCCGCTGCCGCCGGGGATGGTCGCCTCCCAGGGCTGGAGCCAGGAGCGGTTCTCGAGCAGCTCGCGCTGAAGCACCCTCGCGTCGCGCGGTCTCACCAGTCGCAGGCTCACAGACCCGTACCGCATCACGGGCAGGATGTCGTTCGACATCGTCTCCTCCCGATCAGAGATCGGCTGCGAACCGCTTGAGCCACGGGCGCAGCTCCTCGCCGAGATCGTCGCGGTCGGTGGCGAGCTGCACGATCGCCTTGATGTAGTCGGCACGGTCGCCCGTGTCGTAGCGCCGTCCGCCGAAGACCACGCCCACCACGCCGGGGCCCGCCGGGTCGGCGGCGAGATCCTGCAGGGCATCGGTCAGCTGGATCTCGCCGCCCTTGCCTGGTTCGGTGCGCTCGAGGATGTCGAAGACGGCGGGCGGCAGCACGTAGCGACCGATCACCGCGAGGTTCGAGGGAGCGTCCTGCGGCGACGGCTTCTCGACCAGGCCGTCCACCCGCACGACACCCTCGGTCTCGGTCGGGACCGCGGCGGCAGCGCCGTAGAGATGGATCTGACCGGGGTCGACCTCCATCAGCGCGATGACGGCAGCGCCGGTGCGCTCGTGCGTCGCGATCATCTCGGTCAGCAGCGGGTCCCGCTCATCGATGAGGTCGTCTCCGAGCAGCACGGCGAAGGAGCTGTCGCCGACATGCGTGCGCGCACGAAGCACCGCGTGACCGAGCCCCTTCGGCTCCCCCTGCCGCACGAAGTGGATGTCCGCGAGATCGCTGGACTTCATCACCCGCTCGAGGCGCCCGTGGTCGCCCTTCTCCTGCAGGCGCACCTCCAGCTCGGGCACCGAGTCGAAGTGATCCGAGATCGCGTTCTTGTTGCGACCGATGATGACCAGGATGTCCTGGATCCCGGCGGCGACGGCCTCCTCCACCACGTACTGGATGGCCGGCTTGTCGACGACAGGGAGCATCTCCTTCGGCATCGCCTTCGTCGCCGGCAGGAACCTGGTTCCCAGGCCCGCAGCGGGGATCACCGCCTTCATGGTGCGCATGCCGCTCAGCTTAGTGGCCGGCTCCCTTCCCCGACCGGCGGGATGGCGGACCCGCCCCCGTATGATCGGGGCATGCGGAGCGAAGCAGAACAGCAGAAGCGCGCGCTGCGCGCCGAACTGCGCGAACGCCGTCAGATCCTGTCCCAGGCGCAGCGCGACGAGGCGGCCGCGGGACTCGCCGCCCAGCTCGACGCCCTGCTCGACGCGCACGGAGCGCGGTCGGTGTCGTGCTTCCTCTCCACCACGACCGAGCCGGGCACCATGCCGTTCGTGCAGGCCGCCGTGCGACGCGGCATCCGGGTGCTGCTTCCGATCAGCCGCGCCGACGGGCTTCTGGACTGGGCGGTCGCCGACGACTCCGCCCCGGTCGGCGAGGGACTGTTCGGGCTGCCCGAGCCGACCGGCGAGGTGCTCGGCCCCATCGCCGTGAACGACGTCGATCTGATGCTCATCCCGGCCGCCGCCGTCGACCGCGACGGCACGCGACTCGGCTGGGGTCGCGGGTACTTCGACAAGACCCTCGGCTCGATGGAGCGCCGCCCGCCCGTGTACGCGGTGATCTATGATTCCGAGGTACTCGATTCGCTGCCGCGCGAAGTGCACGACCAGCCGGTCGATGGCATCGTCACCCCGACGCAGACCATCACCCTGTCGCCCGCGCGGAACTGACAGGAGCATTCCATGCCCACCTACGCCTACGCCTGCACCGCGTGCGACCACCGCTTCGACGCCGTGCAGTCCTTCACGGAGGATTCGCTCACCCTCTGCCCGGAGTGCGGCGGAGCGCTGCGCAAGCAGTACGGATCGGTCGGTGTGACCTTCAACGGCTCCGGCTTCTACCGCACGGACTCTCGAGGAGCCGCTGGCGCCCCGGCTTCGGGTTCGGCATCATCGAAGGCGGAGACGTCGACGGCCGCCACCCCGGCGCCCGCGGCGACCCCGGCCTCGAGCTGAGGTCCCACTGTGAGAGGTAAGCGGATGATCCAGGGATTCAAGGAGTTCATCACCAAGGGCAACGTCATCGACCTCGCCGTCGCTGTCGTGATCGGCACGGCGTTCACCGCCATCGTCAGCGCGGTCGTGTCCAGCATCATCACCCCGCTGGTCGCGATGGTCTTCAAAGCCGACGATGCCGGCAAGTTCGGCTTCACCGTCGACAACATCTACGGCGACCCGGTGACCTTCCCGATCGGCGAGCTGATCTCGGCCGTGATCAGCTTCCTCGCCGTGGCGCTGGTCGTGTACTTCGTGTTCGTCGTGCCGATGAACACCTACAAGGAGCGCAAGGCCGCCAAGAACCCGGCCGTCGAGGAGGAGACCCTGCCCACCGAGCAGGAGCTGCTCATCGAGATCCGCGACCTGCTGCGTCGCGACGCCGGCATCCGCTGATCGCGTCCCGTCGATCGGACGCCCCGCTCGTTCGGGTCGGGCGTCCGATCCACTGGTTCGAGTCGGGCGTCCGATCGGCGGTCGACGGATCTCAGTAGTGCGGCGGGACCTCGCGCAGCATCCGCTCGTCGTTCGGTCCGCGCTCGCTATCGGTCGGGGCCGAGGGTGCGCTCTTCACGTGCGGCTCGGAGGTCGTGCCTTCCACGCGGGTCAGCTTCGCGCGGCGCGCGCCCGCGACGCGCACGATCCGCTGACGTTCGTCATCCATCGAGATCGAAGGGCTGGGTGTCGTTCTCGGCGCGCACCGCGTCCTCATCGATCCCCAGCACGGTCGCTATGCGCCGGGCGACGGTGGCGGGATCGCTGTACAGGTCGAAGGCGTGCACGCGCACATAGTGCCAGCCCAGCCGGCGCAGCACCTGCGGGCGCAGGCGCACGCTCTCGCGCAGCGACTCGCCGCGCATCTCGGCATCGGACTCGATGACGACCGCGCGTCCGTCGTGCTGCGCGACCAGCGGCAGCAGGCCGCGGTAGTCGACGTCGACCGAGGCGCCGAGACGGCGCAGCTCGCGGGCCAGAGCGAGGGTCAGCGGGTCGGCGAGATCCTCGAGACGCGCGTCGCGGCCGCGGGCGGCGAGTCCGCCGAGGATCGACATCAGGGTCGACGCGCCGTGCTCCAGCCGCCCCTCGTCGAACGCAGACGGGCGGATGCACGACACGATGACCATCGAGCGGCGCGCCCTGGTCATCCCGACGGTGAGCAGTCGCTCGCCGTCCTGCTGGGAGAGGTCGCCGAAGTCACTGAGCACCCGGCCGTGCTTGGTGAGGCCGAAGCCCAGCGAGAAGATCACGCGGTCGCGGCTCTCGGCGACGGACTCCTCGAGCGTGAGGACGGCGAACGGCTCGGCGGTGTCGCGGCTGACGAAGTCGGCGACGTCGGATCGTCCGGCGAAGGCGGATGCCACGGCCGCCCGCACCCGCTCCGCGTGCCTGCGGCTCGCGGTGATCACCATGAGGGATTCGGCCGGACGATGGATCGCGTGCTCGACGGCGAGGGTCACCACCCTGGCGACCTCGGCATCCGGGCTCTCGACAGCTCCCGAATCCGGGTCGGGCGCGCCCACTCCCCCCTCGACGTAGTCAACGGTGAGGCTGCCGCGCCCGAGATACGACCCCGCCCACGGCAGCGACACGATCTCGCCGCCGTAGAACGCGTCGTTGATGAGCTCGGCGAGGTCTTCGCCACCGGCTCGGTAGCTGCGGGTGAGTGTCATCACGGGGAAGAGCTCGGCGAGACGCTCGAAGACCGACACGTCATCGAAGTCGACCTCCGCCTCCCACTCCGGGTCGGGCACCGTGGCGACGGTGAACGGCGTGGGGCGCTGGGTCACCGGGTCGCCGAACGCGACGATCTGGCGTGCGCGGCGGATCGCCGGCGCCGTCTCGGCGAGGTTCACGGCGGCGGCATCCACCAGCAGCACGGCGTCGAACTCGACCGATTCGGGGATCAGCGGCACCTCGTACGGCGAGGCGATCCACACCGGTGCGAGCACGCGCGTGAGATCCGGGGCCGCGGAGACGATCTCGGCGGTGGTGGCCTCACCCGACTTGAGCGCCTGACGCAGGTGCGCGGCCTGATCGGGCTCGTCGACGATCGCGATGCGCCACTGGCTGGCCAGGTTCCAGGCGAGCAGCGGGCCGGCCATCGCGGTGTGCGCCTCGTCGACGAGACGGAAGTCGCGCTCCAGGCGGTCGACGACCGCCGTGTTGGCACCGAGCAGCGAGCGGTCGTCCTGCAGAGCGCGTTCGAGCAGCGACTGCCACCAGGCGAATTCGAGCTCGGCGGAGACCCGCTCCTCCGGCACGTGACGCACCGAGAGATCGGAGAGCAGTGGGCGCAGACCGAGACCGGCGAGCGCGTCGCGGATCTGCGTGCGCTCGACGAGGTTGTCGAACACGGCGGAGCGGGCGGCGAGGCCGGAGAGGGTGCGCACGAGACGCGCGACGGGGAGGGAGCTGAGCGGCTCGCGGCGACCCAGTGCGCGATCGAGATCAGCCAGTTCCGCCGAGACCCGCTGCCACGCGACATGCACATCGGAGAGTCCGAGCGGAACCTGCGGTGCGACCCCCGCCTCCACGTAGCGCTGCCACTGCGTGCGCTGCTGCTGGATGCGAAGCAGCGCCTCGTGCATCTCCGAGACGTGAGCGCCGGGGCGGACGTACTCGCGAGCGAGCTTCTTGAGCCTGCGCCGGTTGGCCGACGACATACCTGGGGCGTCTCGGCGCGAGCCGTGCGCCTGGATCAGCTCGCCGAGCGGGCGTTCGAAGACCGTCGGGCTGAAGCGGTCGAGCGAATCCCGGATGCCCTGCAGCAGCCGCACGTACTCGCCGAGCTCGTCGATCGTGCCGAACGGCCGCATGCTCGTCTGGGCGATCAGCTCGTACCCGCGCTCGAGAAGCGAGGGCACGGCCGAGCCGTGCAGCCGCCCCGCCAGCTCGTGTGCGTGCTGGGCGGCCTCAGTGCTGTCGAAGCTGACGCCGTACCAGGGTGAGTCGTCGGGGCCGAAGCGGAACTCCCCCAGCTTGGCGGCACGGGTGAGGGCCTGGGCCGCATCGCTGCGGTCTCCGGCGAGCTTCTCGAGCGTGTCCATCGACAGGCGCGCCCCGGTCGACGGCGGCACGGGCAGCGCGGCGAGTCGAGCGAGCTCTCTGGTGGCGTCGAGGACGGATGCTCCGGTGCGCCCCACCGGCTCGCCCAGCGCCCCGCGATAGTCACGGAGCACGGTGCGCAGACGAACGAGTGCCTCGTCGAGTTCGGCGGCCTTCGGCTGCGTGGCCTTCTCGCAGCGCGCGATCGCGGTGATGAGGTCGCGACGGGCGCGGTTCGGAGAGACGGCGAGCGCATCGAGACCGACGCCGGCGAGACGGTGCCGGACGCCGTCGAGCGTCGACCTGCGAGCCGAGACGACCAGAGCGCGACGACCGGAGCGCACGAGAGCGCCCAGCGCGTTGATGACGGTCTGCGTGCCCCCGGTGCCCGGCAGCGTCGAGACGACCAGGGAGTGCCCGGCGGCGATGCGAGCGAGCACCTCCTCCTGCTCGGAGTCGGCGTCGAGCAGAAGGCTCTCCGAGGCGGGGGCCCGGTCATCCGGCCCGGCCGCGGCGGGCAGCGGGCGGGGAGCGGTGACCTGCTCGCGGTCGCCGACGTGCCCGGCGAGCGCGTTGAGCACGGGATGGTCGAGGTCGACCATGTCGCGCACCATGGCATCGGCGACGTCGGCGAAGGTCGACACCACCAGGCGCGGGTTCACCGCGAAGGTGTCGATCGAGCGGGTCAGCGCCCGCAGCTGGTCGATCACCGGCTGCGGTTTGAAGATGCCGCCGTCGTACGCGAGGGATGCCAGGCCGACCGGGTCGAGCTCGAGCCCGAAGTGCTCGCGCGCGACGCGCACCAGCTCGGGGTTCACCTCGAAGCGGCCGTGCAGCTTCAGCTCGAAGTCGGCGTGATGACGGCGGATGGCCAGGGGACGCAGCAGCACGGGCGCGGCGAACTGCGCGCCGCCGATGCGCCATCGCGCGATCCCCACCGCGAGGCGCACGGCGTCGATGCCGCGCACCGTGCGCAGCTCGGTGTTGCGCGCGGTGATCCGCTCGGCCGCCATGCGCGCGGTGCGCAGCCCCACCTCGTCGCGGAACAGGTTGGAGAGAAGAGTGGAGCGGCCGGTGATGAACTGCGGCAGGCTGCCGGGATGGGCGCGGGAGATGTCGACGACGGATTCGGGCGCGTCGACGAAGCTGATGAGCGGGGATGCCCCGCCCAGATCTGCCGCCTGCGCCCGCAGGGTGGTGCGTCGTTCCTCGGCCGCGTGTGCGATGCCGACGCCTGTCGACGAGTCGCTGAGATCGCCGAGCGTCACTGCGACCGGCTGGGTCGCGCGCTCAGCATCCTTCGCCTCTCGTCGCCACACACGGCAAGCCTAGGCGCGACCGACGCGACCGGCGGTATTCCCGGCCGTTTCGCGACGATTCCGCCTGCTCCCGCGTATCTCCCTGCACAGCGCATCCGCCGGTCGCGTCGGTCGCG
>NZ_MJIR01000099.1:0-4995 GCF_001878835.1 Microbacterium sp. AR7-10
CCCCGAAGCTGCAACCCGAGAGTTCGCCGGCGGCGTCAGATGGTTATAAGAGACAGAACACGACGTCGACGGAGGAGGAGGGGACGCGGAAACAGCAAGAGGCGCTGTCTACAGACAGCGCCTCTTGCTGTATCCGCGTCCCCTCCTCATCCGTCGACGTCGTGTGAGTCGAGAGTGCCGGGAAGCCATCCCGGCGGATCGAGAGGATGACGACGATGCGCACACTGGTCCTGAACGCCGGATACGAACCGCTGACGGTGGTCTCGTTCAAGAGAGCCATGGTGCTCGTGATGAACGACAAGGCCAGCGTTATCGAGCGGGTCGAGAATGATCCCGTCATCGCGGGGCGGCGACGGTTCGACCGCCCCGTGGTCATCCTGCTCACCCGGTACGTGCGTGTCCCGGCCGCGCGCCGGCAGCCGGTCACCCGTCGCGGAGTGCTTCGGCGCGACGAGCATCGCTGTGGATACTGCGGGAAGGCGGCGTCGACGATCGACCATGTGATGCCGCGCTCGCGCGGGGGAGGGGACAGCTGGGAGAACCTCGTCGCGTGCTGCCTGCGGTGCAACAACGCCAAGAGCGACCGCACGCCGCAGGAGATGGGCTGGGAGCTGCATCGCACACCTCGAGCCCCGCACGGCGGAACGTGGGTGGTGCGCGGAGTGGAACGAGGCGACCCGGTGTGGGAGCGATACCTCGCGCTGGCGGCCTAGGCTCAGGCCGGCGACTAGACTTGTCTGGCGCCTTCGTAGCTCAGTCGGATAGAGCGGCCCTCTCCTAAAGGGCAGGTCGCAGGTTCGAATCCTGTCGAGGGCACGACGACGCAGGGAGCCACCCGGAGGGTGGCTCCCTGCGTCGTCTATCCGCCCGCCTATATCGTGGGCTCAGTGCGCGGCGTGATACGCCTCGAGCACGTCGGCGGCGATGCGCCCGCGCTCGGAGACCTTCATGCCCTGCTTCTTCGCCCATTCACGGATCTCGACCGTCTCGGATGTTGCCGCCGAGCGGCGTCGCGGTGCGGAAGAGCGCGTCGCGGTGGACCCGGCGGCGCGCCGGCCCGCCTCGATGTACGGGGCGAGTGCGTCGCGCAGCGCCTCCGCGTGGGAATTCGTCAGATCGATCTCATAGGCGACTCCATTCAGTGCGAAATGAACGGTCTCTCCTTCGCCCACCTCGAGAAGCGTTCCATCGATATCGTCGACCAGCTGGTGCACAATTCTTCGAGCCATGAGAATAAGGTATTTCAATTCCTGAGGCGTGCGCAATCGACGCGCGCATTCATATTTCGAATGCATCGCGCGAAATGTCTTCGCGGGTCAGGGAAGAAGGCCCGCGCGCCTCGCGCGCGCCACCGCCGCATGGCGTGTGGACGCGTCGAGTTTCGACATCGCAGCGCTCAGATACGCTTTCACCGTGCCTTCGCGCAATCCCAGCTGCGCGGCGATCTCGGCATTCGTCGAGCCGAGCGCGGCACGCGCGAGCACATCCGTCTCGCGCGGCGACAGTCGCACGGTCGCGAGCGGCTGCGTCGTCGTGGGCGGCTCGGGCGATGATGCACCCACCAGGCGTCGTTCGATCGCGGCGATTCGCTCTCGGATCCTCTCGTCGCTGACCGATGCGGCGATGCTGCGCAGCTCGGCGAAGCTCTCTCTGAGATCCTCGAGGTGCGAGCCCTGCACGGCCGCATCCCGCCGCATCGATCGCATCCGCCGCTCCACCTCGTCTCGGATGCGCAGCTCGTTCGCGACATCTTGCGCCACGGCCATCGCCGGCGCGGTGGTGACGCCGCCGACGCGCGACTCTTCCCACGCGCCCGCGTAGAGCACGCCCCGCGGGCGTCCCTCGACGACGATCGGCAGTGCGAGCAGGGTGCGCAGACCCTCGCCGAGCACGAACACGTCGTAGTCGTGCGTGATGTGCTGCGATGTGCGGTAGTTGCTCGTCATCCGAGGTCGGAGCTCGATCATCGCGCGTCCGCCGAGCCCGCGCTCCGGCCGCACGGTCAGCCCTTCGAGGCTGTGCGTGCGATTGCCGACGATGCTCGTCACCCGCACGACACCGTCTTCGATGAGCCCGCCGAATGCGACCGGGAAGCGGGTGCGACGGGCGAGTTCTCGCACGCCGGCGGACACGGGGTCGTCGGCGACCCCTCGGTGATTGTCCGATTGCACTGATACCAACTTTCGGGGGTGACGACAGGGCCCGCCCGTTTCGTAGCGTCGACGATACCACCGCGTGAATTCCTTCACGCGGACGACGGACATGTGGCAAGGAGGCCCCATGACTCAACCGACGACGCACGATTCCGCTCCGGGAATCGACTACATCGCTGTCGAGGAATCGGACAGATTCCAGGGATTGAGAAGACTGCAGCGCTCGTTCATCTTCCCGATGGCCGGGTTCTTCCTCATCTGGTATTTCGCTTACGTGCTGTTGGCCGCGTTCGCGACGGATTTCATGAGCCAGCGGGTATGGGGTGACATCACGGTCGGCCTGCTCATGGGGCTCGGCCAATTCGTCACGACTTTCGTCATCACGATGGCCTATGTGTCCTTCGCGAACCGACGTCTCGATCCGGTCGCGACCGAGATCCGTGAAGAGCTCGAGAAGGCGGAGGCGAAGGCATGACGACGACCCATCTGGCCGCCGAGGCGGTGCAGAACGACCCCGTTCTGAACATCGCGATCTTCGGCGCATTCGTCGCGGTCACCCTGTTCATCGTGATCCGCGCCAGCCGCAACAACAAGACGGCAGCCGACTACTACGCCGCGGGCCGTTCGTTCAGCGGCACGCAGAACGGCTTCGCCATCGCGGGCGACTATCTGTCCGCCGCGTCGTTCCTCGGCATCTGCGGAGCGATCGCGCTGAACGGGTACGACGGATTCCTCTACTCGATCGGCTTCCTGGTGGCGTGGCTCGTCGCGCTCCTGCTGGTCGCGGAGATGATGCGCAACACGGGCAAGTTCACGATGGCGGATGTGCTCTCGTTCCGTCTCAAGCAGCGGCCCGTGCGCATGGCGGCGGCTCTCACCACCCTCGCCGTCTGCTTCTTCTACCTGCTCGCGCAGATGTCAGGGGCAGGCGGGCTGGTCTCGCTGCTGCTCGGCATCGACGACCGGATCGGCCAGTCGCTGGTGATCGCCATCGTCGGCGTGCTCATGATCGTGTACGTGCTGATCGGGGGGATGAAGGGCACGACCTGGGTGCAGATCGTGAAGGCGGTGCTGCTCATCGCCGGTGCCCTCGCGATGACGCTGTGGGTTCTCGCCCTGCACGGCTTCAGCCTGAACACGCTGCTGGAGAGCGCAGTCGACAACTCACCCAGCGGAGAGAAGATCCTCGGCCCTGGTCTGCAGTACGGCGCGAACCCGCTCGACTTCCTCTCGCTCGGCATGGCGCTCGTCCTCGGCACGGCGGGCCTGCCGCACGTGCTGATGCGCTTCTACACCGTGCCCACGGCGAAGGAGGCGCGGCGGTCGGTCGTCTGGGCGATCTGGCTCATCGGCGGGTTCTACCTGCTGACCCTCGTGCTCGGGTACGGGGCCGGCGCGCTCGTCGGACCCGAGCGGATCGCTGCGGCGCCGGGCGGCGTGAACTCCGCGGCGCCGCTGCTCGCCCAGGCCCTGGGCGGTCCGCTGCTGATGGGCTTCATCTCGGCGGTGGCGTTCGCGACGATCCTCGCGGTCGTGGCAGGCCTGACGATCACCGCAGCCGCATCGTTCGCACACGACATCTACTCGAACGTGATCAAGCGCGGCAAGGACGGCACGGGGACGGCCGACCCGAACGGCGAGGTCAAGGTGGCCCGGCGCACGGTCATCGTCATCGGAGTGCTCGCGATCATCGGCGGCATCGGCGCTCAGGGGCAGAACATCGCCTTCCTCGTCGCGCTCGCGTTCGCGATCGCGGCGTCGGCGAACCTGCCCACCATCCTCTATTCGCTGTTCTGGAAGCGCTTCAACACCCGCGGCGCGGTGTGGAGCATGTACGGCGGCCTGCTCGCGGCCATCGGTCTCATCGTGATCTCCCCGGTGTTCTCGGGCAACGACAAGGCGATGATCCCCGGGATCGACATCGCGATCTTCCCGCTGAACAACCCGGGCATCGTCTCGATCCCGCTGGGCTTCCTGCTCGGCTGGATCGGCACGATCACGGCGAAGACGGCCGAATCACGCGCCCTCGCCGCCGAGATGGAGGTGCGCTCGCTGACCGGCTTCGGCGCCGAGAAGGCGGTGGATCACTAGGTCTCTCCCCAGATATACCCGAACGCCGCGTCCCTCGCGCGGCAGGAGCGGAGCCCGGCGGCCTACACGTCGGGCTCCGCTTCGTTCGGCACCTCGTCCCCAGAAGGCGACCGCCGCCGCGCCCCAGCGCGGCCGGATCACGACCGCGCGGCCGACGCCTCGCGCTCGAGATCGAGCAGATACCGTTTGCGTTCCGGATGCGCGCCGTAGTGGCCGGGTGTGCCGTCGGAGCGGATCACGCGGTGCACGGGGACGATCACCGACAGCGGAGTGACCCGGCATGCGGTGCCGACGGCTCGGGCCGCACCGGGGCTGCCGGCGATCACCGCGACCTCTCCGTAGCTCATGGTCTCGCCCCACGGGATGCCGCAGACGGCCTGCAGCGCGGATCGGGTGAATCCGTCGACCAGACTCCAGTCGAAGGCGAAGCGCTCGTCGAATCGCACGGGCCTCCCGTCGAAGTACTCGTCGAGCGCCAGGGTGAGCTCGTCCGCGGCGCCGGGCGACGACACGGGCATCTCGCCGATGCGTCGGCTGACGCTCTCGAGAAGCCATGGCACCCGCGGATCCGCCGACTCCGACAGGTCGAAGCTGACGATCCCGGCATCCGAGAAGACCGCGAGCGCGTCGCCGAACGGCGTGGGTGCGAAGTCGTAGCGAAAGGTCATGCCCCCATCCTGCTCCCGGCCCCTGCCCCTGGGGTGCGGCGATCGCGGAGCCGGTGCACAACCGCGACCGGCGGATGCGCTGT
>NZ_MJIR01000100.1:0-31478 GCF_001878835.1 Microbacterium sp. AR7-10
GTTTTAAATAGGGCCCCGCCCCCGCCACTCGCTCCGGTATGAGTTGGTGCCGCCCGATTCCGCTTTAGGCGACCGAAGCTCATACCGGAGCGAGAAGCGGGTCGGCGAGCGAGAAGCGGGTCGACGGAGCGAGAAGCGGGCCGGCGGTCGAGAAGCGGGCAGGGCCGGCGGTCCAGGGGGGCGGGGTCAGGCGCCGAGGCGCACCATCGCGGCGTCGAACTCGGCCGCCGAGGATTCGCTGACCTCGTGGAACAGCAGTTCGTCGAGCACGTCGGGCGCGGCGGTGAAATACGGCACGCCCAGCTCGCGCAGTCCGACGATGTCATCGGCGCTGCGCAGGCTCGCGGCCAGCACATCCGTGCCGCTGCCCTCGCACACCGCCTGCATCCGCCGGATCAGATCCGCGCCGTCCAGGCCGGCATCGCGCATCCGTCCGAGGTAAGGCGCGATGTAGCGCACGCCGATGCTCGCGCACGCGAGTGCCTGGGCGACCGAGTACACCGCCGTGACGAGCACCGAAGCACCGTCGCGTACCAGGGCGGATGCTGCGGCGAAGCCCTCGGCGGTCGCCGGCACCTTCACAGCGACGCGGTCTCCCAGCGCGCGGATGCCGTCGGCGTTGCGCAGGAAGGATGCCGCGTCGCCGCCCCAGGTCTGGAAGAACACCTCGTCGGCGCCCTCGTCGACCCAGCGTCGGTAGAGCTCGGGGATGGCAGCGGCATCCCGCCCGCCACGCTCGAGGATCGTGGGATTCGTGGTGACGCCGTGCACCACTCCGGCGGCGAGCAGCCTGCCGACGCGATCGACATCGGCACTGTCCACGTACAGCCGCGGAGCTGTCATCGGTTCTCCTCCTGTCAACCTGTCGTTACAGGTTTGCACTCGGCTAATGTTATGACAGCATCCGTCGGCGTCCAAAGACAGCCGGACGCCGAGACGACGACGATCGGACCACCATGACCCCCGCCCCGACCTCCCGTACCGGCGTCGTGATCGTCGGCAGCGTCACCGCTGACGTGACCACCTTCTCGCAGCGCCTCCCCGCGCGCGGAGAAACCATCCTCGGCGATCAGTTCACTCTGCTGCTGGGCGGCAAGGGAGCGAACCAGGCGGTCGCCGCGGGTCTCGCGGGAGCCCGCACGAGCTTCGTCGGATGCGTGGGCGACGACCTCTTCCACGACCTCGTCGTCGACGGACTCAGCAGCGCCAGTGTCGACCTCACGCACCTGCGCACCGTGCCGGGGCCGACAGGCATCGCCCACATCCGCGTCGACGCATCGGCGCAGAACGACATCGTGATGGTGCCGCTCGCCAACGCGCAGCTGTCGGAGGAGCAGATCGACGCCGCCCTCGCCGCGCTCGCCCCCACGACGTCGGTGCTGCTCACCCAGCTCGAGACTCCGGCCTCGCTGACTCTGCACATCACCTCCCGCGCGCGCGAGCACGGCATGACCGTCGTGCTCGACCCGGCGCCGGCGGCCCCGCTGGATGCCGCGGTGTGGCGCAACATCGACATCGTCACTCCGAACGAGACCGAGGCGACGCTGCTCAGCGGCATCGAGGTCACCGACGCGGCATCGGCCGAGCGGGCCGGACGCTGGTTCCTCGAGCAGGGTGTCGGCGCCGCGGTGATCACCATGGCCGAGAAGGGGTCGTGCGTCGTGACCGCCGAGGGCGTCGCATTCATCGCGCCGATCCCGGTCTCGCCGGTCGACACCACGGCTGCGGGCGACGCCTACGCCGGCTACCTGGGCGCAGCACTCGCCGAGGGCTGGAGCCTGACCGAGGCCACCCGCCTGGCCAGTGCCGCCGGGGCGATCACCGTGACCCGGCAGGGAGCATCGCCGAGCCTGCCGCACCGCGGCGAGGTCGACGCGCTGCTCGCCGCACACTCCGAGGCAGCGCCGGCGCCCGTCCCGGCGTCGAACTGACCGCACCCGACGCCGGAGGAAAGACGATGCGCAAGACGAACACCACCATCAACCCCGCCCTGTCCCGGGTGATCAGCGAGACCGGGCACACCGACCTCATCGTCGTCACCGACGCGGGCCTGCCCATCCCTCCGGACGCCGAGCGCATCGATCTGGCTTACCGCCCCGGCGCTCCCGCCTTCCTCGACGTGCTCGACACGGTGCTGGCGGAGCTGGTCGTCGAGGGCGCGACGGTCTCGGCCGAGGTCGCCGAGATCAGCCCGCATGTGCTCGAGGCGCTGCGAGAGCGTCTTCCCGGCATCGAGATCGAGCTCGTGCCGCATGTCGAGTTCAAGACCCGCACCCGCGCCGCCCGCGCCTTCGTGCGCTCGGGCGAGTTCACCCCGTACGCCAACGTGATCCTGCACGCCGGTGTCGCGTACTGAGGCGCGCATGAGCACCGTGCCTTCCTCCGCCACGCCCGGCATCGTCGTCGACGGCATCGATCGCGACTCGACCGCCCCGATGTACGACCAGCTGCGCCAGCTGATCCTCGACGGCATCACCCGCGACGGCCTGCAGCCGGGCGACCCCCTGCCCGGAGAGCACCGCCTGTGCGAGCAGTACGGCATCTCGCGCACGGTGGTGCGCCAGGCGCTGGCGCAGCTCGAACACGAGGGTGTGGTCGAGCGGATCAAGGGCAAGGGCACCTTCGTCGCCCGCCCGCGCACGAGCGAGTCGCTCGTGCACACGCTGGTCGGGCTGTTCGACGAGGTGCAGCGCCGCGGGGGCCACGTGCGCAGCGAGGTGCTGCGGCACGAGGTGATCGACGCGGATGCCGAGGTCGCGGCCGCCCTGGAGCTGGAGCCGGGCGAGCCCGTGGTCATACTCACCCGACTGCGCCATGTCGACGGCCAGGCGTGGTCGCTGTCGACGACGTGGATGCCCCTCGCCGTCGGCGAGCCGACGCTCGGAGTGGACCTGCAAGATTCCTCGCTGTACGCCCTGCTGGCCGCGAACGGCGTGGTGGCGACGCACGGCGTCCGCTCCGCCGAGGCCACGGTGGCCACGCATGACCAGGCGACGCAGCTGGGCGTGAGCGCCGGCTCGGCGCTGCTGCGTCTGCGCAGCGTCAGCCGCGACGCGTCGGGCCGGCCGATCGAGTTCTTCATCGCCTACCACCGCGGCGATCGCTCGCGCTTCGAGTTCCGCCTCGGCACCGACAGCTCGCAGGGCGCGCTGGTGCACGTGCCCTGACGGCATCCGGTTCCTCCGGCTTCGCCCGCGCGCACCGCTACCCTCGGATCATGAGCGATTGGGTCAGTTCCGCCATCCATGTGCTCGAGGCGGACGCCAACCGCTCGGCCGACACGCACCTGCATCTGTTCCCCCTTCCGGCCGGCTGGGGCATCGACCTGTATCTGAAGGACGAGTCCGTGCATCCGACCGGCTCGCTCAAGCACCGTCTCGCCCGCTCGCTGATCCTCTACGGGCTGGTCAACGGCCTGATCGACGAGGACACGACGCTCGTCGAGTCCTCGAGCGGGTCGACGGCGGTCTCCGAGGCCTATTTCGCCCGGATGCTCGGACTGAACTTCATCACCGTCGTTCCGCGGTCGACCAGCCAGGAGAAGATCGACCTCATCGAGTTCTACGGGGGCCGGTGCCACTTCGTCGAGCATGCCGAGCAGATCTCACCTGAGGCGCGGCGCCTCGCGGCCGGATGCCACGGCCACTACCTCGACCAGTTCACCTTCGCCGAGCGCGCGACCGACTGGCGCGGCAACAACAACATCGCCGAGAGCGTCTTCAGCCAGCTGTCGCAGGAGCGGCATCCCATCCCCCGCTGGATCGTCGTCGGCGCCGGCACCGGCGGCACGAGCGCCACCTTCGGCCGCTACGTGCGATACCGCCGTCACGCGACCGAGGTCGCCGTGGTCGACCCCGAGGGCTCGGCGTTCTACGCCGCCTGGCGCGGCGACCGGGATGCCGTCGGCACGCCCTCGATGATCGAGGGCATCGGCCGCCCCCGCATGGAGCCGTCGTTCGTGCCGAGCGTCATCGACGAGATGATCGTCGTCCCCGACGCGGCATCCGTTGCCGCGATCCGCCTGCTGCGCGAGCGCACGCTGCACCTGACCGGCGGATCCACCGGCACCAACCTGTACGGCGCGTTCGAGCTGATCAGCCGCATGCGCGATGCCGGCGAGACCGGCAGCGTCGTCACGCTCATCTGCGACAGCGGTATCCGCTACACCCAGACCTACTACGACGACGATTGGGTCGCCGCGCAGGGCTGGGATCTGACGCCGCATCTCGAGAGGATGCAGCGCTTCCTCGATGGCGGCGCCTGGTGAGAGCGCTACGCTGAGCGCATGACCACGCTCATCCTCACGGTCGCGGGAGCGGATCGGCCCGGGCTCGTCTCGACGGTCGCCGACGTCGTCGCCGCGCACGGCGGAAACTGGGAGAACAGCCAGCTCGCAGAGCTCGCCGGCACCTTCGCGGGGGTGATCGAGATCTCGGTCGCCGACGATCGCGTCGCTGCCCTGCGAAGCGATCTCGACGCGCTCGAGGGGATGCTCGCGATCACCGTCCACGCGGGCGCCGACGCCCCGGCATCCGGCCCCGCGCAGCGCATCTCGATCAGCGTGCTCGGCAACGACCGCGCAGGCATCGTGCGGGAGATCTCCGGTGTGCTGAGCGCTCACGCACTGAGCATCGAGAGCATGACCACGCAGACCCGGGACGCCGCGATGGCCGGGGGCCGGCTGTTCGAGTCATCCGTCACCGCCACACTGCCGGTATCCGCCGATCTCGAGGCGCTGCGCGCCGACATCGAGCGGCTCACGCACGACCTGCAGGTCGACATCACCACGCTCTGACCCGATCCGAGCCGGGATCAGTCGACGAGGCCCGTGGCGTCCGGCTGCAGCTTGCGCAGCCAGTACTCGGTCTGAGCGACGTGTCCCGCGGCGGCAGCGGAGGCGGCCACCGGATCCCGCGATGCGAGTGCGCGCAGAATTGCGCGATGCCCGGCATCCGACATCGTCTTGATCTCGGCCGCGCTGTCGGTGCTGAAGATCCGGTAGGCGCGCGAGCGAGCGCGGAACACGGCGAGCAGGCTCGAGAGAGCCGAGTTTCCGGCCACCTCGGCGATGCGCATGTGGAATCGGTGGTCGAGGCTCGACAGCTCGTCGTCGTCCTCGGTCGCCTCCAGTCGGGTGAGCAGGGTGTCGAGCTCGGCGAGCGACTCCGCATCCATCCGGGCTGCGGCGAGTGAGGCGGCGTGCGCCTCGAGTGCGCGGCGCAGCTCGTACAGCTCGAGGATCGCATCCAGCGGCAGCAGCCCGACCGTGAGCGACAGGCTGCCGATGAGGTCGCCCGCGTTGAGGTCGCCGACGTAGCTGCCCGATCCGTGCCGCGTCTCCAGGACGCCGAGCGCCGCCAGCATCCGGATGCCTTCGCGCAGCGAGCCACGAGACACGCCGAGCCGCTCGCACAGCTCGCCCTCGCTGGGCAGGCGGTCCCCTGGTCGCAGCGAGCCGTCGGCGATCAGCGCACGCAGCCCGTGCACCGCCGTGTCCAGTGCGCTCATCCAGCCTCCCCGTTGCGACCCGCTGGTGCGAGTCTGTCGGATGTCGTTCGCGCGGCCAATTCGTATAACAACTCTCACCATTATCCGCCCGAGGACTCGCCAAATCGCGAGCTTTATGCCAAAGTTGTGCGACAAGTTCCCGAAGCTCGTCGCGACACTTTGTGAGGATGCATGACCACGGCGACGCCGCCACTGCCGATCCGGCTGAAGTCCTACCCGCGTGCACGAGATGCCTGGCCGCTGGATCGCGAGGTCGTCCATCTGAACCACGGCTCGTTCGGCGCCGTGCCGACCGTGGTCGTCGAGCACCAGGACGCGCTGCGTCGTCAGGCCGATCTCACACCCGTCGGGTGGTTCCCGCGCATCGCCGAGCAGGTGCGCGAAGCCGTCGAGCGAACCGCACCGTTCGTCGGCGCCCGCCCCGACGACAGCGCCTTCGTGCCCAACGCCTCGGCCGCCGCCACCGTGGTCTACAACTCTCTGCGCCTCGAGGCCGGCGACGAGATCCTCGTCACCGATCACGGCTACGGCGCCGTCACGATGGGCGCGCAGCGCCTGGCCCGCCGCTTCGGCGCCGCCGTGCGCGTCGTCGAGCTGCCCCTGCTGGCATCCGACGACGAGGTCGTGCAGCGCTTCTCGGACGCGCTGAGCCCGCGCACGCGACTCATCGTGATCGACCAGATCACCTCCCCCACCGCGCGGATGCTGCCCACTCGCCGCATCGCCGACATCGCGGCCGAGAGCGGCGTGCGCACCCTCGTCGACGGCGCTCACGCGCCGGGGCTCGTGGCCTCGGCGGCAGAGCAGGCCGGCGGTGACTGGTGGTTCGGCAACATGCACAAGTGGCCGTGCGCGCCGCGCGGGTCAGCACTGCTCGTGACCAGCGCCGCCGACCGCCAGGAACTGTGGCCGCTGATCGACTCGTGGGGCGCGCCCGAGCCGTACCCGCACCGCTTCGACACGCAGGGCACCATCGACGCGACCACGTACATCGCGACGCCGGCGGCGATCGACTTCGTCGAGAGCGAGTTCGGCTGGGATGCCGCGCGCAGCGCCCTCGCGACACTCGCCGACGCCGGCGCCGAGATGATCGCCGAGGCGCTGCGCCCGTTCGGCACGCACGAGCCGCTCACCCCGCTGCCCTCACCGGTCCCGTCGATGCGGCTGGTGCGGCTGCCCGACGGACTCGGAGCGACCCGTGAGGAGGCCGACGCGCTGCGCATGGATCTCTTCGACGAGGAGGGCGTGGAGACCGCCTTCACCAGCTTCCGCGGCATCGGCTACTTCCGCCTGTCGGCGCACCTGTACACCGAGGCAGCCGACTTCGAGACCTTCGCCGAGCGATGCGTGCCGCAGATCCTGCGCCGCGCCGGCATCCGCATCCCCCTCACGACCGTCATCGCCTGAGCACTCCCCCCGAGAACACCCCGCAACCCACCACAGAGAGGCACATCGTGAAGCACAAGATCTTGACGACCGTCGCAGGAATCGGCACCGTCGCCGTTCTCGCCCTCACCGGATGCTCGCCGTCGGCCGGCCCCGCCGACGGTACCGTCACGCTGCAGATGGTCGAGAGCCTGACCAACCCCGCGCGCACTGAGCTGATCCGCGGGCTGCTCGACGACTTCGAGAAGCAGAACCCCGACATCAAGGTCAACCTGGTCTCACCTCCGACCGAGCAGGCCGACCAAAAGATCCAGCAGATGCTGCAGTCGGGCAAGGGCGTCGACGTGCTCGAGGTGCGCGACATCACCGTAGGACCGTTCGCGAACAACGGCTGGCTGCGCGACCTCAGCGCCGATGTCGAGAAGTGGGACGGCTGGGACGCGCTCACCGAGAACGCGCAGTCGGCATCAGTCGCCGATGACGGCAAGAGCTACTTCCTGCCCTACGGCTTCTACGGCCTGTCGCTGTTCTACCGCAAGGACCTCGTCGAGCAGGCGGGCTTCGACGGGCCGCCGAGCAGTTGGAAGGATCTGCTCGAGCAGGCGTCCGCGATCCAGGACCCGTCCAAGAACATCTACGGCTACGCCTTCCGCGGCGGTCAGAACGCGAACAGCAACGTCGTGGCGGCCATCGAGGCCTACACGATCGACGATCTCAACGTCGACGACGCCTTCCTGCTGAAGAACGGCGACACCATGTTCTCGGCCCCCGAGGCGCAGGACGCGGTCGACGACTACTTCGCCCTGTTCGAGAAGGCGTCCCCGCCCTCGGCCGTGTCGTGGGGCTACCCGGAGATGGTCGCCGGCTTCACCAACGGCTCGACCGCATTCCTGCTGCAGGACCCCGAGGTCATCGCGACCGTGCAGGATTCGTCGCTGAAGCCCGATCAGTGGGACACCGCTCCTCTGCTCACCGGCCCCACCGGCAAGGCCGCGCAGCCGCTCGCGGTGGCCGGCTGGGGCGTCGCGGAGAAGAGCACCCACAGCGAGGAGGCTGTGAAGCTCGTCGAATTCCTCGCGTCGGAGGAGCCGGCGACGCAGTTCGCCCAGGCGAACAGCCTCGTGCCGATCGTCAGCTCGGCCGCCGATGACGACTTCTACAAGACCGGCCCGTGGACGAGCTACGTCACGATGACCGAGAACCCGGACACCTACATCAACGTGCGTCAGCCGCGCGGCGTGAGCTGGTGGACGGAGTGGATCCAGAAGTCCGATCAGGACGTGCAGAAGGTGCTCCTCGGCAGCATGACCACCGAAGAGCTGCTGAAGTCCTGGGACGAGTTCTGGACGGAGAAGTACGCCGCGGAGAAGGGCTGATCGTCTTGTCGGCTCCGACCATCCGCAGCACTCGCGAGAGGGGCTCCGCCGGCACCGCCGGCGGGGCCTCCCGCGCCCGTCGTCCGTTCCGCGCACGCCACGCCCTGACTCTGCTCGCCTTCATGGCGCCGGCGATCGTGTTCGTGAGCTGGTTCACCTACGCGCCGATGCTGCAGGGCGCCCGCATGGCGTTCCACGACTGGAACCTGTGGGATCTCACCTCGACCCCGTTCGTCGGGTTCGACAACTTCGTCACCGTCTTCCAGGATCCGGCGTTCCCGACGGTCGCCTGGAACTCCGTGCTCTGGGTGGTCGGCTCGCTCGTGCCGCAGCTCGTCATCGGCTTCCTGATCGCCCTCGCACTGCGCAGAAGGTTCCGCTTCCGGGGCCTGTATCAGGCGCTCGTGTTCTTCCCCTGGGCCGTCTCCGGGTTCCTCATCGGGATGCTGTTCCGCTGGATGTTCAACGCCGAGTTCGGCGTCGTGAACGATCTGCTCATGAAAGCCGGGCTGATCGACGCACCGCTGCCGTGGCTGGCCGACCCGAAGCTGGCGATGTTCGCCGTCATCGTGGCGAACATCTGGTACGGGGTGACCTTTTTCGCGATCATGATCCTCGCCGCGCTGCAGTCGGTGCCCGATGACGTGCTCGAGGCTGCCAGCCTCGACGGCGCCGGCAAGGCTCGCCAGCTCTTCTCGATCATCATCCCGTACATCTCGGTGACGCTGTTCCTGACCGTGCTGCTGCGCGTGATCTGGATCTTCAACTTCCCCGACATCATCTGGGCGATGACGAGCGGCGGACCGGCGAACCAGACGCACATCATCACGACGTGGATGATCAACTACACGCAGCAGGGCAACTACGGCATCGCCAGCGCGATCGGCCTCATCGTGGTCGCGTTCCTGTTCGTCTTCTGCGCGTTCTATCTCATGGCGATGCGGAGGGCGCAGCGATGACCACCCTGACCGGACCCACCTCGGCCCGCACCGCGATCACCGACACGCGCCGCGTGACCGTCCCCGACCCCGCAGCCGCACCCCGCGGTCCGCGCCGGGTGACGGTCGGCGGCGTGATCCGAGTGGTCGGCTTGGCGCTGTGGCTGATCATCACGCTGTTCCCGCTGTACTGGATCGCCCTGACGTCGTTCAAGTCGCCCGGCACGATCAACTCCTACCCGATCGAGTACTGGCCCAGCGAGCCGTCGCTCGAGAACTACGTCAGCCTCTTCGAGAAGAGCTCGTTCGGCGTGTTCCTGGGCAACTCCGCGCTCGTGGCGGTCACCGCGGGTGCGGTCGCGACACTGATCGCGCTGCTCAGCGCGTACGTGCTCGCGCGCTTCGAGTTCCGCGGCAAGGGGCCGGTGCTCATCGCGTTCCTGCTGACGCAGATGATCCCGGCGTTCATCGCGCTCGGACCGCTGTACTCGATGATGAGCGACCTGGGTCTCGTCGACACCAAACCCGGCCTCATCCTGGTCTACATCGCGATCTGCATCCCCTTCTCGACGGTCATGCTGCGCGGGTTCTTCGAGAACGTCCCGGACGCGCTCGAGGAGGCGGCGCAGATCGACGGATGCTCGCGCCTCGGCGCGCTGTTCCGTGTGCTCGTGCCCGTGATGACCCCAGGGATCATCGCCGCGTTCATCTTCAACTTCGTCAACTGCTGGAACGAGCTGTTCCTCTCGGTCGTGCTGATGAACACCGACGAGAACCGCACCGTGCCCTCCGCGCTGAACGGGTTCATCTCGACGTTCAACATCGACTGGGGATCCATGTCGGCCGCTGCGGTGCTGACGATCCTCCCCACGATGCTGATGTTCGCCCTCGCGAGCCGCTGGATCGTGCAGGGGCTGACCTCCGGCGCCGTAAAGGAGTAGACCCGCCTGCGAAGAGAGCCCCGGCTCCCGCACGCGATCGTGTGCGGGAGCCGGGGCCCTTTTCGTGAGAGCGTGCGGGTCAGACCAGGCGGGTCTTCGGCGACACGTCGTAGGTGTCCAGCGGGTCGGTGTTCGCGACGTCGCCCAGGGCCTCGTCGATCGCCGACATCACGTCGGCGCCGAGGCGCACACCGGAGGCCTTGACGGTCTCGGCCAGCTGCTCGGGGCGCGACGCGCCCACCAGGGCGGCGGCGACGTTCGGGTTCTGCAGCACCCACGCGATCGCGAGCTGCGGCATCGACAGACCCGCATCCGCCGCGATCGGCTTGAGCTTCTGCACGGCCTCGAGGATGTCGTCCTGCAGCAGGCGCTTGATGAAGTCGGCACCGGAGTGCGGGTCGGTCGCGCGCGAGCCGTCGGGCACGGGCTGGCCGGGCAGGTACTTGCCGCTGAGCACACCCTGCGCCATCGGCGACCACACGATCTGCGAGATGCCGAGGCTCTCGGATGTGGGCACCACCTTGCCCTCGATCACGCGGTGCAGCATCGAGTACTGCGGCTGGTTCGAGATCAGCTGGAAGCCGAGCTGACGCGACAGCGCGTGACCCTCGCGCAGCTGCTCCGCGGTCCACTCCGAGACGCCGATGTAGAGCGCCTTGCCCTGGCGGACGACGTCGGCGAACGCCTGCATCGTCTCCTCGAGCGGGGTCTCGTAGTCGAAGCGGTGCGCCTGGTAGAGGTCGACGTAGTCGGTGCCGAGCCGCTGCAGGGAGCCGTCGATCGACTCGAAGATGTGCTTGCGGCTCAGCCCGGTGTCGTTGGGCCCCATCGGGCCGGTCGGGAAGTACACCTTGGTGAAGATCTCGAGACCGGCGCGACGCTGACCTGCGAGCGCCTTACCGAGCACGACCTCTGCTGCCGTGTTCGCATAGGTGTCGGCGGTGTCGAAGGTGGTGATCCCGGCATCCAGCGCGGCATGGACGGTGGCGACGGCGGCGTCGTCATCGACCTGCGACGCGTGCGTCACCCAGTTGCCGTAGGTGATCTCAGATACCTTGAGACCACTGTTTCCGAGATAGCGATAGTTGACCATGAATACAACGCTATCCGTGATCGGGCGCGCTGCAGATCCAAGCGTCAAACCTTGACAGCAGCCGGGTGAGGCCCCGTCATCCTCAGCGAGAGCACCACCGTCGCGGCGGCCGCACCGAGGGTCGCCCTGGTGCCCGCCATGGCGCCATCATGTCAGACGGAGGCGGTCTCGCGGATGTCGGCGCGGGTGATCGGCGCGGTGGGCGCCGGATCCGCAGACGGGACTCCGGATGCCGGGGATCGGCCCGCAGTGGCATCCGCTGCGGTCACGATCGCCGCCCTGTCTCGGAACCCCTCTGCGGTCACGCGATCGAGCTCGACCTGCCTGCGGATCGAGCGGGCCTTCTCGTACAGCGAGGGGTCGCCCCAGCTGGTGAGCACCTTCACGAGCACGGGCAGCAGTTCGATCATGAAGAACAGGGCCGCGATGAGCCAATGTGCCCAGAAGATGGTGGGCTCCTTCTCGCCGAGGCGGTTGAGCCCGGTGATCTGGCTGAGCAGGCCGACGGCACCGGCGTTGCCCTGCGCGATCGCGTCGGCCCGGGTGTTGTATGCATCGAGCGCCTGCTCATAGGTCTTCTTCGCAGCGGGCAGCTGATCCTTCGCCTGCTCGCGGTTGGTGGCCTCGGAGGCCGCGGTGTTCGCCTGCGCTCCCGTCTCGGCTGCCGAGAGGTCGTCGTTGGCCGAACGAAGCTGGGCGGCGAGCGCGTCGTAGGTCTGCTGGGCCTGAGCGAGCTGCGCCTTCGCGGCGTCGGAGCTCGAGCCCTGACCGTTCACCCCGGTGCAGCCGGGCACGGTGCCCGCGCCCTCTCCGGTCAGCTCGCACTGGTACAGCGCACGGGCGGAGTCGATGACCTTCTGCTGCTCGGCGATCTTGGCGGTGAGCTCATCGACCGTCGCCTGCGCCGCTGCGGTGGTGGCCGAGCCGGAGTCGGTGCCGGCGACGACACCGGTCGCAGCCTGGTTCTCGAGAGCGGCGACGCGCTCGGTCGCCGCGTCCAGGGCCTTCTTCTCGGGCCCCTTCTCGAGGGCGTCCTGATCGGACTGCGACTGGGTGATGTTAGTGGATGCCACCTCGCGAGCGATGTCGTTGTGGAACACCTGCAGCACGAGCGGCTCGGCGACGAGGAACCCGATCAGCGCCGCCATCGCCACACGCGGCAGGGCCAGAGCGAGCATCTTGCCCACGTTGCGGGTCGAGGACATCGTCGACGTGAGGAAGCGGTCGAGGTTGAAGATGATGGCCGCCCACACGATCGCGAGCGGCACGGCCGCCCAGATCGCGACCTGCACTCCGGTGGTCAGCGCGAACATCATCGAGATGGCCGAGACCAGCGCGGTGCCCACCAGCACGAAGAACATCTGCACGAAACGAGGCGTCTCGCCGGGCACGCGATCGAGGATCTCACCCTCGGCGCCGCCGAGGATGGCCATCGTGCGCAGGCGCGATCCGGGGGTTCGCGGGCGACGCTCGCGGGTCGGGCGCGGTGCGCGCTTCGGCTGGCGCGGCCGGCGCGGCTCGATCGGGCGGTCGTCGGATGCCGCGGGCGCGGCGTCGTCGATCACCGCGGTCGGGTGCGTCTCGGGGGCGTCGTCGTGCGCGTGCTCCGGCTCGGCGCCGGTCGGCTCGTACTGACGCAGGAAATCGAGGTCTTCGTCGGTGACCGCGCCTTCGGGAGCGTCGGACTCGAACGAGATCCGCCCCTGGGAATCCATCCGGCCAGGGCGATGTGCGGAATAGGACATCCTTCCAGAGTAGGAAATCGCGGCTGTGCGACCGCCGGATACTCCCTGCGAGCCGCTCCCAGAAAGGGGTGCGGTGAGCGACCGCGGATGCCAGGCTGGACGCCATGAAGACCCTCCTGCTCGCCCGGCACGCCAAGTCGGACTGGGGCGATCCGTCGGTGCGCGACCACGACCGTCCCCTCAACGCGCGGGGCATGCGCGACGCGCCGGCCATGGCACGGCGGCTTCTCGCGGAGGGCGTGCGGGTGCAGCACATCGTCGCGAGCACGGCGCTGCGCGCGCGCACGACGGCCGACGAGTACGCCGCCGTGTTCCGAATGGAGGTGGCCGACGAGCCCGCGCTCTACGCCGCGTCGGCGCGCACCATCCTGTCGGTCGCCGCTGCGCTGCCCGACGATGTCGACGTCGCGATGCTCGTCGGACACAACCCCGGAATGGCGGATGCCGTGGCCGACCTCACCGGCGAGTTCGTGGACCTCCCGACCTGCGCCGTCGTGGAATGCGCGGTCGACGTCGACGCGTGGGCGGAGCTGATCGAGGGATCCGGCCGGCTGCTCCGTCGGCGCACACCGCGGTAGCCGGGGTCAGACCAGCGGCAGCCGGGATCAGACCAGCGCGGCGGCCTCGGCCTCGTCTTCGCTGGTCGCGACCAGCTGGCCGCAGGCCCCGTCGATCTCCTTGCCACGGGTGTCGCGCAGGGTGGTCGGGATGCCGGCGTCGTTGAGTCGGCGCACGAACTCGTTCTGCACGTGCACCTCTGACGCGGTCCAGATCGACCCGGGCGTCGGATTCAGCGGAATCGGGTTCACGTGCACCCAGCCCCGCCCGCGGGAGTTCAGCTTCGAGGCGAGCAGATCCGCGCGCCACGGGTGATCGTTCATGTCCTTGATCAGGGCGTACTCGATCGACACGCGCCTGCCGGTCTTGTCGAAGTACTCGCGAGCGGCATCCAGCGCCTCCCCCACCTTCCAGCGGGAGTTGACCGGGATCAGCTCGTCGCGCAGCTCGTCGTCCGGCGCGTGCAGCGACAGCGCGAAGGTGACGGGGATGTCCTCGTCGGCGAGCTTCCTGATCGCCGGGACGAGGCCGACGGTCGAGACGGTGATGCCGCGGGCGCTCATGCCGAGTCCGTCCGGCTGCGGGGCGACCATGATGCGCACGGCGTCCATCACGCGCTTGTAGTTGGCGAGCGGCTCGCCCATGCCCATGAAGACGATGTTCGACACCCGCTCCATCGAATGGTCGTTCGCCTTCTTGCCGCCGAGCTCGCCGTCGGCGATGGCCCGGTTGGCGCGCACGATCTGCTCGATGATCTCTGCCGTCGACATGTTGCGCGTGAGCCCCGCCTGGCCGGTGGCGCAGAACGGGCAGTTCATGCCGCAGCCGGCCTGCGACGACACGCACAGGGTGATCCGGCCTGGGTAGCGCATGAGCACCGACTCGACGAGGGCACCGTCGTGCAGCCGCCAGAGGAACTTGATCGTGTCGCCCTTGTCGGTCTCGAGGCGCTTCACCTCGGTCATCAGCGGCGGCATCATGCCTGCGACCAGCTCGTCGCGCTGCGCGGCCGGGAGGTCGGTCATGTGCGCCGGGTCGGACGTGTAGTGGGTGAAGTAGTGGGTCGACAGCTGCTTGGCGCGGAAGCCCGGCAGCCCCAGCTCCTTCACCTTCTCGACGCGCTCGGCGGGGGTGAGGTCGGCCAGGTGCACCGGCGGCTTGCCCCGCTTGGGGCTCGCGAACTGCAGGAGCGGGCGACCCTCGGCATCCTTCTGCTGCGTCCAGCCCTCCGTCGCCGGGCGCACCTGAGGGCCGCGAGCGGACCCCGTCTTGCGCACGGGTGTGCTGCGGGCGGGCGGCGTCTTGTCGGATGCGGGCATATCATCCAGGGTACGGGCTGCCGGCTCGGATATCACCGAGCGTCAACTTGTCATTACAGGTGCTGCCAGCGCAGAATGAGGAACGGCCGTCAGCACGACGCCCGACAGACCGAGCGCAGGAGACGCCATGAACCGAGCACCGCTGAACGACCGCCTGACCCGCACCCGCGAGGCCGGCGTGCTCGCCGTTCTGCGCGCACCGTCCCCCGAATCCGCGCTGGAGGCCGCCGAGGCGATCATCCGCGGGGGGATCACCGGCATCGAGGTGACCTACTCCACACCCGATGCGGCAGCCGTCATCCGCGAGCTGATCCGTCGGCACGGCGAGCGCGCGCATGTCGGCGCAGGCACCGTGACCACCCTCGACCAGGCGGCTGAGGCCGCGGATGCCGGCGCCGAGTTCCTCGTCAGCCCCGGCACCGTCCCCGAGCTCACCCGCGCCATGTGCGAGACCGGTCGAGTGGTGATGACCGGGGCGCTCACGCCGACCGAGGTCATGACCGCCCTCGACCTGGGCGTCGACGTCGTCAAGATCTTCCCCGCCTCCCTCGGCGGTCCGGGCTACCTGGGCGCCCTGCGCGGCCCGTTCCCCGACGCTCCCCTGATGCCGACCGGCGGCGTGACCCCGCAGAACCTCGCCGCCTGGTTCGCCGCGGGCGCCGTCGCCGTCGGGGCGGGCGGCGATCTGGCCAACGCCGCCGCGATCGCGGCATCCGACTGGGCCGACCTCGAGGCCAGGGCCACCGGCTTCGCCGCCGCTCTCGCCACCGCGCGCTGAGCACGCCGTGCCCGGCGTCACGACATGATCGCTCTGGAGCCCGGCGCGTGGGCGCTGCTCGGCCTGGCGGCGCTCATCGCCGGCCTCGGCAAGACCGCGCTGCCGGGCAGCTCGACCATCGCGGTGGTGATCCTGGCATCCGTGCTGCCCGCCCGCACCTCGACCGCGGCGATGCTGCTGCTGTTCATCGTCGGCGACGTCTTCGCGCTCATCGCCTACCGGCGGCACGCCGACTGGCGAACCCTGCTGAGGCTCGCGCCGGCGGTCGTGGCCGGGCTGCTCGCGGGCGCGGTCTTCCTGGCGCTCAGCACCGACGGCATCGTGCGTCGCACGATCGGCGTGATCCTGCTCGCGATGATCGCGCTCACGCTGTGGCGGCGACGGCACGCCGCCGGGTCGGCGGTCGACGCTGACGGTGTCGGCACCCGGGCATCCGCCCGCATCGCCGCAGCCGGGTACGGGACGCTGGCCGGGTTCACGACCATGGTCGCCAACTCGGGCGGACCGGTCATGTCGATGTACTTCCTCGCGACCCGCGCCCCGGTGAAGGTGTTCCTGGGCACCTCGGCGTGGTTCTTCGCGATCGTCAACCTCACCAAGGTGCCGTTCCTCGCCGGCATCGGGCTGCTCACTCCCGAGCTGCTGCTGCTCGACCTCGCGCTCGCGCCGATGGTCGTGATCGGCGCGCTGATCGGCATCCGCATCGCCCGACGGATCCCCCAGCGACTGTTCGACCGGCTCGTGATCGGGCTCACGATCGCCGGATCGGTCTACCTGCTGCTCTGAGACGCGGCCGATCAGTCGGTCAATCGCGCGGCCGGTCAGTCGGCCGGCCGGCCGGTCAGTCGAGGAAGATGTCCGGGAACAGGCGGTCGTCCGGCGTGCCCGGCACCGCGGCGTACGACGAGAAGTCAGTGACCCCGTCGGCCTCGAGCACGTCCTCGACGATCAGGGTCTGACCGGTGTACGACGAGGCGGGCTTGGTGATCACCGAATACGCGGCGTCGGCGTAGATGTCGGCGGTGCGGCTGGCCGCCATCACCCGGTCGCCGCCCAGCAGGTTCTGCACGGCCGCGGTGGCGATCGTGGTGCGCGGCCACAGCGTATTGGCCGCGATGCCGGCATCCGCGAACTCGGCAGCCAGACCCAGCGTCGCCATCGTCATGCCGTACTTCGCCAGCGTGTACCCGGTGTGCGCGCCCAGCCACTTGGGCGAGAGGTTCAGCGGGGGCGACAGCGAGAGGATGTGCGGGTTCGCCGAGTCGCGCAGCACGGGCACGGCCGCACGGGAGAGCATGAACGTGCCGCGCACGTTCACGTCCTGCATGAGGTCGTACTTCTTGGCCGAGAGGTCGAGCGAGCGCGACAGGTCGATGACACTGGCGTTGTTGATGACGACGTCGATGCCGCCGAACTCGCCCTGCGTCTTCAGCACGGCCTCGGTGACCTGGGCATCGTCGCGCACATCGCCCACGATCGGCAGAGCCTGCCCGCCGGCCGCGCGGATCGCCTCGGCCGCGGAATGCACGGTGCCCTCGAGCTTCGGATGCGGGGTGTCGGTCTTGGCGAGCATCGCGATGTTGGCGCCGTCGGCCGCAGCGCGCAGCGCGATGGCGAGGCCGATGCCGCGGCTGCCGCCCGACATCAGAATGGTCTTGCCTGCAAGGGACATGGTTTCTCTCCTGGAGGTCTCTGGCTTCGAATCGCTCATATTGCTCGAACCCGGAGGGTTTTCGAGGCAATATGAGCGATTCGAAGGGCCGGCGGGGGGGGTTACTTCGGGGCCATGCGGATGGCGCCGTCGAGACGGATGGTCTCGCCGTTGAGGTAGCCGTTGGTGACGATGTGCTCGACGAGCGCCGCGTACTCGTCGGGCCTGCCGAGGCGCGACGGATACGGCACCTGCTGACCCAGGGAGTCCTGGGCGGCCTGCGGGAGGCCGGCGAGCATCGGGGTCTCCATGATGCCGGGAGCGATCGTGCAGACCCGGATGCCGTGACGCGCGAGCTCTCGTGCGATCGGCAGGGTCATGGCGTGCACTCCGCCCTTCGACGCCGAGTAGGCGGGCTGGCCGATCTGCCCGTCGAACGCGGCGACACTGGCGGTGTTCACGATGACGCCTCGATCGCCGCCCTCGGTCGGCTCGGTCTGGGCGATGACGGCGGCGGCCTGCGAGATGACGTTGAAGGTGCCCACGAGGTTGATGCGCACGATGCGCTCGAACGCGTCGAGGTCGGCCGGCGTGCCGTCGCGGTCGAGAACCTTCGCCGGCGGAGCGATGCCGGCGCAGCTGACGACGATGCGCAGCGGTGCGACGGTGTGCGCGGATGCCACGGCGGCGGCGATCTGCTCAGAACTCGTCACGTCGGCAGGCAGGAACAGCCCGCCGAGCTCGGCGGCGATCTCCTCACCCGCGGAGGACGGCAGGTCGATGATCGCGACCCGCGCTCCGGCGGCCGAGAGCCTGCGCGCCGTGGCGAGCCCGAGTCCGCTGGCGCCGCCCGTGATGAGCGCGCCCTGTCCCGTGATCTGCATCGTGTTCTCCTTCGAACGGCTCGGCCTCGGTCGGACGCCGAATGCGACTGAGTCTCAGCATACGTGGCCCCGAGTGTCCCGACGGATGAGTGCCCCGGCGGATGCGGGCGGATGGATGCTGAGACCATGGACCCTCGTCGCGAACGAGCCTACGACAGCGCCTCGCCCGACGACGGGTACCGGGTCAGCTCCACACGAACCGGAAGACCCCTGTCACGACCGCCGCGGCGATGGCGAGTGCCATGATCGCGATGCCGCCGAGCAGCGCCGCACCGTCGCGGGCGTGCAGGCGCGAGGGACGCGACCACGTGCGCTCGATTCCCGAGCCGAACCCCCGCGCCTCCATCGCCATCGCCAGCTTGGTGCCGCGGCGCACCGCGAAGACGAGCAGGACGAAGGCCATCGAGAAGAAGCGACGCAGCGCGCCGTGATCACCCACACCCCGCGCACGTCGGGCCAGCGACATGGTGCGCCAGTCGTCGATGAAGAGCCCCAGCATCCTCGCTCCGGCCAGCGCCCCGAGCACGAACCGGCTCGGCAGGTGCGCGACCTGCGCGAGGGCATCGCCGAGCTCGGTCGGATCCGTGCGTCCGAACAGCAGGATGGTCGGCAGACCGAGGGCGATCACGCGCAGCGTCACCGCCACGGCGAGCGCGATCGACCCCTCGCTGATGGCGGCGAAGCCGAAGCGGAAGAACACCGCCCCCTCCGGCTCGGCGTAGAGCAGCATGCTGAGTCCGGCGATCGGCGAGAACAGGGCGATGGGCAGCAGCCGCAGCAGCACGGTGCGCACGGGCAGGCCGGTCAACGGCAGGCAGAGCAGCTGCAGGGCGATGGCCACCAGGGCGCTCACCGGGTCGATCGACGCGAACAGCGGCACCGACAGCAGCAGCGCGAGCACGATCTTCGTGACGGGATTCACCCCGTCGAGCCATGCCGGGCGATCGGCTGCGCCGGGAGGAGTGGACCGCGTCGACGTCGAACGGGTCGTCGTGGTCGTCATCGCCGCCCCCTTCGGACGTCAGCCGGCGATGGCCGATGGTCGTCTCCCGGCGCCGGATCGAGCTGGATGCGATGCCCGCCGAGGTGGCGCACCACCGCGTCATCGTGACTGACGGCGATCACCGTGCGACCCGCGCGGACCTCGGCCTGCAGCAGCTGCACGAGCCCGATCCATCCGCGTCGATCCTGACCGAAGGTGGGCTCATCGAGCACGAGCACCTGCGGAGCGGCCGCCAGCACGGTCGCCACCGACAGCCGCCGCTTCTGTCCGCCGCTGAGCGTGAACGGATTCGCGAGCGCGAGCGGAGCGAGGTGCAGGCGCTCGAGAAGGTCGTCGACGACCGCATCGACCTGCGTGTCAGACAGCCGGAGCGCCCGGGGACCGACGGCCAGCTCGTCGCGCAGAGTCCGGGCGAGGAACTGGTGCTCCGGCTCCTGGAAGACGGTTCCGATCCGGGTCAGCAGCTCACGCGACCTCCAGCGCGAGGGCCGGCGGCCGGATCGGCCGGCCAGGTCGGGTGCGGCGAGCACCGTTCCCTGCAGTTCCGGCAGCAGACCCGCGAGGGTGAGCGCGAGCGTGGACTTGCCGGCACCGTTGGGTCCGGTGACGACCGTCGCCGCCGCGCGCGGTATCCGCAGCTCGAGTCTGCTCTGCACGGCGGTGCGACCGTCACGCGACACGGCGAGATCGGCCGTCTCGAGCACCGCGCCCGTCACGGGATCGGCGGACGGGAGCACCGGCACATCGATGTCGTGGTGGGGCACCCACACTCCCGCATCGGCGAGCGCATCGCCGTGCTGCGCGAACACGACCGCGGGCGGACCGTCTGCGAGCAGGCCGCCGTCGGCGGCGAGCACGATGACGCGGGTCAGCAGGTCGAGCCATATCTCGGTGCGGTGCTCGACGACGACGAACGTGGCGCCGGTGGCATCCAGCGCCCTGCCGACGCTGTCGCGCACCTCCCGCACCCCGGTCGGGTCGAGGTTCGCGGTCGGCTCGTCGAGCAGCAGCAGACCGGGCTGCATCGCGAGGACGCCGGCCAGCGCGAGGCGCTGCTTCTGGCCACCCGAGAGGGCCTTCGTGGGACGATCCAGCGGCACATCGAGACCGACGGACTCGAGCGCCGACGCGACGCGGCCGGGGATCTCGTCTGCCGGCACGCCGAGGTTCTCGCAGCCGAAGGCCACGTCATCGCCGACCTTCGACAGCACGACCCCGGCGTCCGGGTCCTGCAGCACCAGGCCGATCCGCCCTCGCTGCGTCTCGGGCGCGGCCCCGTCGACGAGCAGCGCACCGGTGCGCTCGCCCTCATCAGCGTCGCCGAGCACGCCGGCGAGGCCTGCGAGCAGCGTCGATTTGCCCGCACCCGAAGCACCCAGCAGCAGCACCCGCTCGCCGGGCTCGATGGTGAACGAGACGTCGCTGACCGCGGGCAGCCTTCGGCCGGCGTAGCGCCAGCCCCACCCGTTCGCAGTGACGCGAGCCGGAGACGACACGCTCAGACCTCCTGGCGCACTTCCCGGCCGGCCGCGAACCGGCTCAGCGCCCCCGTCGAGGCGAGCGCGCGCACGAGCAGCCAGCCGACCACGCCGGCCAGCAGCGCACCCGAGATGACGAGCGCACCGAGGTAGATCGCGTTGAACTCGATGCTCTTGAGGAAGTTCGGCGACGAGCCGTAGAACATCTCGAAGACCCACGCGGCCACCGCCGCACCCACGCCCGAGAGGGCGGCGACGACGATGCCGAACCGGCGGTAGAGGAACAGCGCGAAGATCAGTTCGGCGCCGAGACCCTGCACGAGCCCGGAGAGCACCGTAGACACGCCCCACACGTTGCCGATGAGCATGGAGATGATCGCGGCGATCAGCTCGACGACGAGAGCGGCGCCGGGCTTGCGGATCACGAGTCCGCCGATGACGCCGCCGATCAGCCAGATGCCGACGGCGATGCCGCCGAATCCGGGGGTCAGGGCGTCGGCGGCCCCGAACCAGGCGCCGCCGATGATGTTCCAGCCCCAGAACAGCAGGCCGATCGCGACGCCGAGCACGGCGGCGACGACGATGTCGACGACGCGCCAGCGCAGGTTGCGAGCGGCGGGTGCGGGGGTGGTCTGCGCGGTGGACGCGGACATGGACGTGCTCATCTGAACTCCTCCCTGCGCCGGCATGATCCGGATCAGGTTCGACGGTCGAAGCGCGGATCGCTTCCTCTCAGCCCGGCTGTCCGGACTCCCGTGGTGATGGCACGATCATAGCCCCGGTCGCCACCATCCGGGGCGGGCGTTTCGTTCCGTGAAACACCGGGCTGTAGCGTGGTCGCGTGACACCTCCCCCCAAGTCGACGACGCCGGCGACGCGCCGTGCCGTGCGCGAGCGCACTCGCGCACGCGCCGAGCATCCCTCCGCCGGTGCGGCGGCGCTTCCCGCGTTCGGCGAGAGCCTCGGACCGGAGCGGTTCGCCGTCGAGGATGCTGCGGCTGCGGATGCCACCGACGCGGCGCTGACGACCGCGGAGCCCGCGGGAACCCGCTCCCGCGCAGCCGAGGAGCCCCGCGGAGCCGAGGAGTCGCACACGGGCGGTGAGTCTCAGACGGAGTGGGCGGACGCCACCCGCCCGCCCACAGCACTGACCTGGTTGGAGCCGTCCGACCTGCTCGACGAGCACGCCCGGGGGGCGCAGCCGCGCGACCTCTTCGCCGGCGCCCGGCTCACCCCGGAGTGGCGTCGTCCTCGCGTGCTCCTGCCGCTCGGCTTCGTCCTCGCGCTGTGCGGCGCGTACGTCTCGACCATGCTGCTGTGGCCGCTGGACGAGGTGGCGCCGGTGGTCGAGGCATCCACCATCGAGATCGCTCCCGCTCCGGCCGCGACCATGACGTGGCCCACCACGGGCAGTGCGGCCGTGGGCATCCAGGGCATGACACCGGTCGCGTCCACCGCGTCGGCCGGCGAGATCGCGAGCATCTCGAAGGTGGTCAGCGTGATGATGGTGCTCGACGAGCTGCCACTGAAGGTCGGCGAGCAGGGCCCGAGCTTCGCCTTCACCCTCGCGGACGCCCGCGAGTTCTGGCGCTACCGCAGCATGGATCAGTCGTCGCTCGATGTGCCGGTCGGCGGCAGCCTGACCGAGTATCAGATGCTGCAGGGCGTCATGCTGGGCTCGGCGAACAACTACATCGACCGCCTCGCGAAGGAGATCTGGGGCTCGCAGCGCGGGTTCGCCGAGGCGTCGGCGAAGTGGCTCAGCGACCGCGGCATCGAGGGCGTCACCCTCGCCTCCCCCTCGGGTTTCAGCGAAGCGAATGTGGCGCCGCCCGCAGCGCTGATCCAGATCGCCGAGCTCGCGATGGCGAATCCCGTCTTCGCTGAGATCGTCGCCACCCGCTCGGCCGACATCTCCGGTGCGGGTGTGGTCACCAACACCAACCAGATGCTCGACGACCCGGGCGTGGTCGGGGTGAAGACGGGGACGCTCACCCGCTGGCACCTGCTCACCGCGAAGGATGTCGCGTTCGGCGACACCACCGTGCGCCTGTACACCTCGGTGCTCGGGCAGGTCGGGAACACTGAGCGGTTGGATGCGACCCGTCAGCTTCTGTCCGAGATGGAGACGACGCTCGCCGAGCAGCCGCCGTCCGTTCCCTCGCGAACCGTGGTCGGCCGAGTCAGCACCGAGTGGGGCGATCGCGTCGACGTGGTGACGGATGCCGACGCGCGCGTGCTGCTCTGGAACGGCTCCGACGCGTCGGCCACGACCTCGTTCTCGCTCGGCGACAAGAGGTCAGCGGGCGCCGAGGTCGGCACCCTCACCGTCGAGGGCCCCATCGGCACCGCGACCGCCTCGGTCTCGCTCGCCGACGACATCACCCAGCCGAGTGCCTGGTGGCGACTGACCCACCCGCTCGCGCTCCTCGGCCTCGACAACGACTGACCGCCCCGCCGACGGGGCGCCGACGGACAGCCGAGCACCCCGCGGGATCAGCCGCGTTCGGGGTCGGATGCCGTCGACTCGGCCTCCTTCACCGCTTCGCCGAGCTGGCGGGTGTCAGGGGCGGCGATGACCTTCTGCTCGACGATCGCCTCGCGCTCATCGTGCGCGTCTTCGGCGACGATCACGGGCACAGAGCCTGTGATCGCCTCCTCGGCGTCGATGTCGGTCGCCGCCTGCTCGAACTGCGACTGGTACAGCCGCCAGTACGCGCCGCGGCGGGCGATCAGCTCGTCGTGGTCGCCCTGCTCGACGATGTCACCGTGCTCCATCACCAGGATGAGGTCGGCGTCGCGGATGGTCGACAGGCGATGGGCGATCACGAACGACGTGCGCCCCTCGCGAAGCGCCGCCATCGCCTGCTGCAGCAGCAGCTCGGTGCGGGTGTCGACCGCGCTCGTCGCCTCGTCGAGGATGAGGATCGACGGCTGCGACACGAAGGCGCGGGCGATGGTGATCAGCTGACGCTCACCCGCCGAGACGTTCGAGGCGTCTTCGTCGAGCACGGTCTCGTAGCCCTCGGGCAGCGAGTGCACGAACCGGTCGACGTAGGTCGCCTCGGCCGCGGCGACGATCTGCTCGTCGGTGGCCGCGTCGTTGCCGTAGCGGATGTTCTCGCGGATGCTGCCGGCGAACAGCCACGGATCCTGCAGGACCATGCCCGTGCGCGCACGGAGGTCGTCGCGGCGCAGCTCGGAGATGTCCTGACCGTCGAGCAGGATACGGCCCGAGTCGAGCTCGTAGAACCGCATGATGAGGTTCACGAGCGTCGTCTTGCCCGCGCCGGTCGGTCCCACGATCGCGACGGTCTGCCCCGGCTCCACCCGGAACGACAGGTCGGTGATCAGCGGACGATCGGAGGTGTACGAGAACGCGACGTGCTCGAACTCGATGACGCCCTTGCCCTCCGGCGCGGAGGGTGCGTCTTCGGCATCCGGATCCTGCTCCTCGGCGTCGAGCAGGTCGAACACCCGCTCGGCCGAGGCGGTGCCCGACTGCACGACGGCGGCCATGCCGCCCAGCTCGCTGAGCGGCTGGCTGAACTGCTGCGAGTACTGGATGAACGCCTGCACGTCACCGAGGCGCAGGTTGCCGCCCGCGACGAGCAGTCCACCGAGCACCGCGATGCCGACGTACTGCAGGTTTCCGACGAACATCATCGCGGGCATGATGATGCCCGAGAGGAACTGCGCCTTGAACGCCGCCTGGAACAGCTCCTCGTTCTCGACCTGGAAGCTCTCGAGGGCGTCCTTCTCACGGCCGAACACCTTCACCAGTGCGTGACCGGAGAACGCCTCCTCCACCCGCGCGTTCAGACGACCGACCTTGCGCCACTGCGTGCCGAAGGCCTTCTGCGAGCGCGGACCGAGGATGCCGAAGATGACGCCCATGAGCGGCAGCGAGACGAGGGCGACCAGCGCCAGCTGCCACGAGATCGAGAACATCATGACCAGCACGCCGACCACCGTGAGCACGCTGGTGAGCGCGCCCGAGAGCGACTGCTGCATGGTCTGGGTGATGTTGTCGATGTCGTTGGTGACGCGTGAGATCAGCTCACCGCGCTGCACCTTGTCGAAGTACGACAGCGGCAGCCGGTTGATCTTCGCCTCGACGTCCTCACGCAGACGCCACATGGTGCGCACCATGATGACGTTGATCACGTACCCCTGCAGCCAGCTGAGGATCGAGGAGACGACGTAGATGGCCAGCACGGCGATGATGATCCAGCGCAGGCGCTCGAAGTCGACTCCGTCGCCGACCGCGAAGTCGTCCATCGCCGAGATCATGTTGGCGAACTCGTCCTGTCCGGTGCCGCGCAGCGCCTCGACGACCTGATCGCGGCTGGTGCCCTGCGGGAAACCGGGCGCACCGCCGAAGCCCCGGCCGAGCACGCTCGAGATGAATCCCTCGTAGACGACGTTGGTCGCCTCGCCGAGCACCTTCGGCGCGGCAACGGCGAGCACGACGCCGATGGCGCCGAAGAACGACACCAGCACGAACCACCAGGCGGAGGGCTTGAGCAGCCCGATCATGCGCCTGAAGCTGGGCCCGAAGTTGTCGGCCTTGCCCGGTGCCGGGCCGTCCCACATGCTGCCGCCCTCGAGGCGCGCCTTCTCGGCGAGCTCGGCTTCTTCCTTCTCAGCGGCGGTCATCTCGACCTGCGCCGTGCTCTGCCCGCTCACGCGTCCACCCCCAGCTGCGATTCGACGATCTCCCGGTACGTGGGGCTGGCGACGAGCAGCTCGTCGTGCCTGCCCACGCCCACCACGGCACCGTCGTCGAGGACGATGATGCGGTCGGCATCCGTGATGGTCGAGACGCGCTGCGCGACGACGATCTTGGTGACGTCGGGAAGCTCTCGCCACAGCGCCTGGCGCAGCCGGGCATCCGTCGTCAGGTCGAGAGCCGAGAACGAGTCGTCGAACACGAGGATGCGCGGCCGGTGCACGATCGCCCTGGCGATCGCCAGACGCTGCCGCTGGCCGCCCGAGACGTTCGTGCCGCCCTGGGCGATGCGCGACTCGAGCCCGTCGGGCATCGCCTCGACGAAGTCCCGCCCCTGGGCGATCTCGAGCGCCGCCCACAGCTCGTCGTCGGTGGCGTCCGCCCGCCCGTAGCGCAGGTTGGATGCCACGGTGCCGGAGAACAGGAAGGGTCGCTGGGGCACGAGTCCGATGCCCTGCCACAGCGCGTCGAGGTCGGCCTCGCGCACGTCGACCCCGCCGACCTGCACGACACCGCCGGTCGCGTCGAAGAGTCGCGGGATCAGCGAGACGAGCGTGGTCTTTCCCGAGCCGGTCGATCCGATGATCGCCACCGTCTCACCAGGCCGGGCCTCGAAGGTGATGTCGTTCAGCACCGGCACCTCGGCACCGGGGTAGGTGAACGCGACGTTGCGGAAGGCGACCGCCCCCGGCTCGGGGAACGCGGTGACGCCGTTGTCGGGACGGGTCATCGACGACTCCGCGTCGAGCACCTCGGTGACGCGCTCGGCCGAGACCGCGGCGCGCGGAATCATCATCGCCATGAAGCTCGACATGATGACGCCCATCATGATCTGGCCGATGTACTGCATGAATGCGAAGATCGTGCCGATCTCTGCGTTGCCCGCGTTGATCTCCACGCCGCCGAACCACACCACCGCGACGATCGTGACGTTGAGCACGAGCATGAACAGCGGGAACATCAGCACGAACAGCGAGCCGATGTTGCGGCCCAGCACCATGAGGTCGGTGTTGACCTCGCGGAACCGGCGCTCTTCGATGCGCTCGCGCACGAAGGCGCGCACCACGCGCACGCCGGTCAGCTGCTCGCGCATGATGCGGTTGACGTCGTCGAGCTTGGCCTGGTTACGACGGAACAGCGGCACCATGCGCCCGATGATCACGACCGCGATGATCAGCAGCAGGGGCACCGAGACGGCGATCAGCCAGCTGAGGCCGACGTCGGTCTGGATGGCCTTGATGATGCCGCCGATCGCCAGCAGCGGTGCGGTGACGAACATCGTCGCGCCCATCATCGCCAGCATCTGCACCTGCTGCACGTCGTTCGTGTTGCGGGTGATCAGCGAGCCCGCGCCGAACTGCGACACCTCACGCTCGGAGAATCCGCTCACCCGGGCGAAGACGTCGGCGCGGATGTCACGCCCGGCGCTCATCGCCATGCGCGCGGCGAAGAAGGTGGCGAGGATCGAGGCGAGGATCTGCCCCAGCGACACGAGCAGCATGAAGCCGCCGCGGTTCCAGATGTAGCCGATGTCGGCCTTGGCGACACCGTTGTTGATGATGTCGGCGTTGATCTCGGGCAGGTTGAGGGATGCCATCACGCTGGCGAACTGCAGCACGATGATCGTGACCAGCAGCGGCCAGTAGCGCTTCAGATAGCGGGTGAGGAGTTTTCCGAGCACAGGCGGACTTCCTTGTGAGGATTCGGGGGGGCCGAGACGCGGCCATCACACATCGTGCCACTAACCGCCGACATCCGTATCCCCCGCAGGGCTGACCTTCGCTGTCACCGGAAAGGGCGCGCCCACCCACCCCGGTGAAGTGTCAGGAGAAGCTCAGCCCGAACATCGTGGATGACGCGATGAGAAGCAGCACTCCTCCGGCGGCGAACACGGCCTTGCGCTCGGTCGTGGTCGACCTCACAGCCGCGATGACGGCCCCGACGACTCCGGCCATACCGACGAACGCGAACCCGCGTGCCGCATCCGCATCATCGACGGCGAACATCAACACAGCGGCGATGGCCGCACTGACGACGCCCGCGCCCGCGAGCAATGCCCCGGCCACAGCCATGCGCCCATCTCGACGCTCGATCGACGTGCTCATGAGACCTCCTCGTCACAGCTCACGGTAGCGCACAGCGTCGGGCCGCACGACCCTGAATAGACTCGCTGTCATGCCCTCTGAGAACGCCGCCCGCCCTGCCGTGCTGATGGTGTGCGACTACTCGCTGAAGTACCTCGGCGGTGCGCAGACGGCTTTCATCCGTCAGGCGCAGGCTCTCGCCGGCGAAGGTGTGAGGGTTGTCGTCCTGGCACCGGATGCGGACGCTCTGACGTCAGACGGCATCACCACGGTCTCCCCGCCGAGGCGCGGCACGATCCCGGTGCTCGACCTGCCGCTGCTCGGACGGGCCCGCGATCTCGAGCCGCTGGTCGCCGCGACGATCCGTCGGCACGGTGTCGGTGCGGTCGTCCTGCACTCCGAGTTCGCAGTCGCGGCGGCCGCGATCGACGTGGCGCGCCAGCTGGGGATCCCCTCGCTGCACACCGTGCACACCTTCTTCTGGCGCGCTCCGGCAGCGCTGGCCCCATTCGCGCCGGTGGTCTCGCGCGTGCACCGCTCGCTCACCGGCATCCGGTATGGCGGCCGTTTCACTGGCAGCCATCCGCTGAACAATTCTCTGCGGACCATGACGCTGCGCGTCGCGGAGCGCGCCGACATCGTTCTCTCGCCCTCGAAGCACCAAGCTGTGGCGCTGCGCGATGCGGGCGCAGGGCGGGTCGAGGCGTTCTCGAACGTCGCCCAGCCGCTTCGGGTGGCCCCCGCGCCGGAGGACGAACCGCTGCGCCTGCTGTGGGTGGCGCGCTTCGCGCCCGAGAAGCGCGTCGACGTCGCACTCGACGCGATGCGCCTCGTTGTCGAGCGTCTCGGTGAGGGCCGGGTGCACCTCGACGTCGCCGGCGGCACGCACCGACCCGTGCCGGGCGTGACCTTCCACGGATCGGTTCCGGGTGAACGAGTCGGCGAGCTGATGGATGCCGCGGATGCCGCCCTCATCACGTCGCTCGGCTTCGACAACCAGCCGATGGTCGCGCTCGAGGCGTTCGCGCACGGACGCCCGGTGATCGTCAGCGACCCCGTGCTCGCGACGGAGTTCGGCGACGCCGCGCTCGGCACCCCCAGTCCGGATGCTGAGGGCCTGGCCGACCTGATCATCCGGCTCGCGGCCGACCGCTCGCTGCTCGCGGCTCCGCGCGAGGCCGCGGTCGCGTATGCGAGCGAGCGGGTGGCCGCCGCCCACGTCGCGCGACTGCTGGAGCTCGTCGCCTCGGTCTGACCACTCATCGGAGGTAGGCGAACCCGCGAACACAGGCGAATACCGCGCAGAATCACCTACGTCGGGCTGTTGACCTACCTCGAGCGGGCGCGCTCAACGACAGCGCCGCCCCAGCGAGCGCCGCCCCAGCGGGCGAAGCACCTGCAAAGGCCCGGCTCAGAACAGGGGCGGCTCGGGCACATAGTTCCGCGCCGGCGCACCGGCATCCGACGGCAGCTCAGCCACGGTCGCGGGGTACCAATTCGGGCTGCGGTCCTTGTCGACCAGCTGCGCCCGGATGCCCTCGACCAGGTCCGGATGGTTGTGCCCGAACCACATGACGCGGCGGTACTCCCCCTCCAGCGCCTCGCGGACGCCGCTCATCGCCCGCGCCTCGCGCACGGCGTCGAGGGTGACGGCGAGGGCGGTGGGTGAGAGCTCCTCCAGCGTCGCCAGCGCGGACGCCGCATCCGGGGCATCCCATCGGCGCAGCCGCTGCATGATCTCACCCACGGTGTCGGCGGAGAAGGCCTCGTCGATCCACGCGCGCGCGGCGGGAAGCCGAGACGGCTCCGGTGTCTCGTCGAACAGCAGGGTGAGCTCGTTCGGAGTGCTCGGATCAGCGCGGGTGGCGAGCGCGTCGCGCAGCGCGTCGAGGTTCTCGGACGGCACGTGGTGATCGGCGAAGCCCAGGTACAGGGCATCCGCCGCGCTCATGCTCTGGCCCGTGAGGCCGAAGTACTCGCCCAGCCGTCCCGGCGCCCGGCCGAGCAGCCAGGTGCCGCCGACGTCGGGGGTGAAGCCGATGCGCGTCTCGGGCATCGCCAGACGCGAGCGCTCGGTCACGATGCGCACGGCGGCGTGGCCGGCGAGGCCGATGCCACCGCCCATCGTGATGCCGTCTGCGAAGACGACGATCGGCTTGGGGTACTCGGCGATCAGCGCGTTCATCGCGTACTCGGCGCGGAAGAACTCCGCGATGTGATCGGGATGGCCCGCGGTGATCGAGTCGTACAGGGCACGCACGTCGCCGCCCGCGCAGAGGCCTCGATCGCCGGCACCGTCGATCAGGACGGTCTGCACGTCGGTGTCGTCGACCCATGCGGTGAGCGCTGCGGTGATCTGCTCGATCATCCCGAGATCCAGTGCGTTGATCGCGCGGGGACGATTGAGCGTGATGCGTCCGAGCGAGCTGTCGGTGCGAACGAGGACGGTGGCGGCTTCGGTGTCGGTCACGCCTGTCAGGCTACTCCGCTTCCCGATCTGTCCCGATCTGCTCCGATCTGCGCATATCTGCCCCGATCTGCCCACGAGGATGCCCGTTTCCGGCAGGTGAAGCGCGGATTCTCCCAGGTTTCCGCGAAGATGGAAGAGATTGTCCCGAACAGGAGAGGTCGCCATGCCCGAAGGACAGGTGCTCGAGTTCACCCAGGTCACAAAGCGCTTCGGCGCGGTGACCGCCGTTTCCGACCTCTCCGTCCGCGTCGAGCCGGGCGCTGTCACCGGATTCCTCGGGCCGAACGGCGCAGGGAAGACCACGTCGCTGCGCATCCTGCTCGGCCAGATCCGTCCGACCTCGGGCACCGCGACCATCGGCGGTGCAAGCTACTCCGACCTGCGGCACCCGCTGCGCACCATCGGCGCCGTCCTCGAGGAGTCGGCGTACCGCCCTCGCCGCACCGCGAGTCGCCAGCTGATGCTTGCCGCGAAGGCGAACGGCATCCCGTCCGCTCGGGTCGCCGAGGTGCTGCACCTGGTGGGCCTGCAGGACGACGGCGACACCCGCCTCGGCAGCTATTCACTGGGTATGCGGCAGCGTCTCGCCGTTGCGTCGGCGCTGCTCGGGGACCCCGGCGTGCTCGTGCTCGATGAGCCGGCCAACGGACTCGACCCCGAGGGCATCCGATGGATGCGTCTGCTGATGCGCCGGCTGGCGGATGAGGGTCGCACCGTGCTGGTCTCGTCTCACGTGCTGAGCGAGATCGAGCAGGTCGCCGACGACGTCGTCGTGCTTTCGAAGGGCCGTGCGGTGCACGCCGGTCCGATCTCGGAGCTCGCGGATGCCTCGGGCGGCGCGGTCGTGGTGGATGCCGAGAACCGCGCACCCCTGATCACCGCGCTGTCGGCTGCGAAGCTCGACTTCGACGTGCTGCGCTCGGGCGTCACCGTGCGCGATTCCGACTCGGCCGCCGTCGGCGCCGTCGCCGCCGAAGCCGGTGTCGCGCTGACCATGCTGCAGCAGCGCGGCCCCAGCCTCGAGGAGGTCTTCCTCGACCTCGTCTACGGCCGCCGCGCCGACAGCCCGCGCCTCGACACCTCCGCGAACCGGGTGGCGCACGCGTCGGATCTGGTGAATGCGACCGCCGCTGCCGACGCTGCGCCGGGCACCGCTCCCGACGCCCCGGCCGCCCCGGCCGAGACGGATGCCGCGGATGCCGACGCTGCTGCGGAGCACGCCGACACCGGGGACGCCGGCGCTGCCGACGCGGCCCTCGTCGCGGGCGGCGTGCCGTTCTCGGGCGCGGCCGCTCTCGTCGCCGATGGCGGCGCCGTCGCAGCAGCCGGTGCCGGATACGGGGCGGCCCCAGCCGACACGGATGAGGCGGATGAGGCCGTGTCCTGTCTCTTATACACATCTGACGCTGCCGACGAACTCAACAAAAAAAAACGGCTATGGTATCTCTGCACGTCTTCTGCTACTCCCTCCACCCCACACCGCGACTCGCTACTCCTTTGTATCACATTTCAACTGTTTATCTCGTAGATTACT
>NZ_MJIR01000101.1:0-4501 GCF_001878835.1 Microbacterium sp. AR7-10
CGGGCGGGGTCAGAGGTCGCGGATGAAGTCGCGGATCGTGTCGGCCGCGCCACCGGAGTCGCTGATCAGCGTGCCGTGGCCATGGTCGGGGATCTCGACGAACCGGGCATCCGGAACCATGTCGACGATCTCGCGGCACCAGGTCATCGGGGCGAGCGGATCGCGCTGCCCGCGCACGACGAGCACCGGCACACCCACCCGCGGATACGCGTTCTCGGGTCGGTGCACGATCGTCGCCTTCATCTTGCGCAGCAGATGCGGTCCGCCGCGCAGGTACTCGCGCGCTCCTCGCCACAGCACTTCGGGACGCTCGTGCAGCAGGTCCCACAGCAGATATCCGGCTTGAGCCCGGATGCTGCGCGACGCGCTGTTCACCGTCGGGCCGGCGAGCACGAGCGCAGAGACGACATCCGGGTGGCGCACCGCGATCTCGGCGGCGATCTGGCTGCCCATCGAATGCCCCATGATCACCGCGTCGTCGATGCGGCGGCTGCGCAGGTACGCGGCGACGAGATCGGCGTGACGCTCCATGGTGAGCGTGCGTGCGGGTTCGGGCGCCTCGCCGAAACCCGGCAGGTCGAGACCGATGATCCGACCCCCAAGGCGCGAGGTGAGGTCGAGGTACACGCTGCGGCCCATGCCGATGCCGTGAACCAGCACGATAGGGCGCGGACCGGCGCCGAAGTCCTCGTGCACCAGCGTCGCGCCGGCGTAGGCAAACTCGCCGATGTCGGCGACGGTGCCCTCGGGTGCGAGCAGGCGTTCGGGCATCCCTCTACGGTACCCGGCCGCGGATGGGCGTCATCCGACCGACATCCCTCTTCGTCACCCGGCCGGGAGTGGACGTCACCCGACCGACATCCCGGAGCGCTACCCGGCGGGGGTGAGCACCAGCCGATCGACGGCCGCCTTCTGCACCGCCTTCGTCGAGAACGCCCACGGCTTCTGGATGCCCTTGGCCCAGTCTCCGGTCTGGTCGGTGTAGTGGGAGTTGAACGCGTGCCCGCTGGCGCCGGTCAGGTGGTTCCAGGTCGAGGCGTCGAAGTCGTCGAGGTCGATGACCATCCGCATCGACGGCACGGTGACCGTCGCGTACGACTCGCCCAGCCGCCAGCCGGTGGCGTTCACCACCGAGGCGCCGCCGCCGACCGGGTAGGGGCCGCGGTTGAAGAGCATCTCGATCGGGGCGATGCCCGAGGTGCCGAGGGTCGAATGGGTCAACGAGAGGGCGTGCAGGTCGCCCCAGCGCCACGCGGTCACGTCCTCGCCCTGCAGCTCTGCGAGCTCGTCGTAGGCCTGATCGGCAGACAGTGCGAGCATCGACTCCATGTCGTCGACGCCGAGGCGCGCGTTCTGCCACAGCGGATCCGCCGGATCCTCGAGCATCTGGCCCACGACGGTGAACAGGCGCCCCTGGTCGCCGACCGGCATCGAGACCTCGCGGTCGATGAACAGGTTGTGCACGAGGTTCGACCAGAGCACGTTCGCGTAGGCCGCGGCGGGGGAGTCGGGGGCGTTCTGCACGTCCCACGTGCGCAGCAGGTCGACGGCGGCCTTCGGCCCCGTGCGCTCGACCGGCACCGCATCCATCGCGGCCGCGAGCTGCTTGCCGATCCACATCTCATCGTCCATCTGGATGTCGCGCATGTCCTGCGCGGTGAGTGGGGCGGCCGCGGCGCGGCGCTCGATCAGGTGCGCGATGCGCGCGGCGCGGTACCCGTAGTCCCAGTCCTTCGAGAGGAAGTAGTCGTAGTCGTCGCCGACGATCGCATTGTTGGCCGTGACGATGTAGCCCTCGCGCGGGTTGTACGACACGGGCAGCTCGTCGAACGGGATGAAGCCCTGCCAGTCGTAGCTGCTGTCCCACCCCGGCTGCGGCAGGGTGCCGTCGCCGGCGCCGCGGACCGGCAGCCGCCCCGGCGCCTGGTATCCGATGTTGCCCTCGAGATCGGCGTAGATCAGATTCTGCGCGGGCACGTCGAAGAGGGATGCCGCGCGGCGGAAGCCCTCGAAATCCTCCGCCATGTTCATCGCGAAGAGGGCGCTGGAGGTCGTGCCGGGGTCGAGGGCCGTCCATCGCAGGCTGACGGCGGTGTCGCCGGACGGGATCTCGGGTGCGCCCGCGAGCGGCAGCGCAGCGTCCGCGTCGCCGACCACGGGGTCCTCGCTGATGGCGGTGAAGTCGTCTGCGAGGCCGGAGATGATCGGACCGTGGGCGGTGCGCCGGATGGTCAGCGGCACGTCGTCGCCGCCGGCGACCTTGATGACGTCGCTCTCGATCTCGAGCGGGACGAGGGCGCCGTCGCGCCAGTACGAGTCGCCGTCGATCTTCTCGACGTACAGATCGGCGACATCGGTGGTGAGGTTCGTGAACCCCCACGCGATCTTCGCGTTGTGCCCGATCACCACGCCCGGCATCCCCGAGAACGAGAACCCGCCGACGTCGAACGGGCAGGCCTCGCTCACCTTCCGACACTTCAGCTGCACCTGGTACCAGACCGACGGGAGCGCCGCGCCCAGGTGCGGATCGTTGGCGAGCAGCGGCATCCCGCTCTCGGTCAGATCGCCGGAGACCACCCACGAGTTCGACCCGATGCCCTCGCCCGCGCCACCGAGCAGCATGCTGGCGGCCTCGATGACGCTGTCTGCCTCGTGCCACTCGACGGTGCGCAGCGCGTCGGTGATCTCGGCCTCGCCGCCCGTGGAGAACGATGCCGGAACCGCGTCGGTCGCGACCGGATCGACGGGCGAGATCTCGGGCACGATGATCGGGTTCTTGTCGAACGGGTAGTCGGGGTAGAGCTTCTTCACCAGCTCGCCCGTCTGCTCGGCGGTGTCGCCGGCGTCGACGAGCCGCGCCGCGAGCAGGGCGCGATCGGTCTCGTCCTCGATGTTGGTGCGGAGGTCCCAGGCCATCGCCTTCAGCCACGCGACGGAATCGGCGGGCTCCCACGGCTCGGGGCGGTAGTCGGGGTTCTGCATGCCGAGAACGGCATACTCGAGAGACAGCTCGGCGCCCGACCGCGACGACAGGTAGGCGTTCACGCCGTCGGCGTAGGCCTGGTAGTAGCCGAGCGTCGTCTCGTCGAGCGCCTCGACCTCCTGCTCGGCGACCGTGCGCCAGCCGAGCGTCCGCAGGAACTTGTCGGTGCCGACCTGCGAGGCGCCGAACATCTCCGCCACGCGTCCCGAGGTCACGTGCCGGCGGAAGTCCATCTCGAAGAAGCGGTCCTGTGCGTGCACGAAGCCCTGGGTGAACAGCAGATCCTCGGCGGTGGAGGCGGTGATGGTCGGGATGCCGCGGTCGTCCCGCTGCACGGTCACCGACTTCTCCAGACCTTTCAGCGCCAGCTCTCCCGACGTCTGCGGGAAGGATCGCTGGATCGTCCAGGTGAGGAAGAATGCGGCGGCGACGGCGATCACCACGAGGGCGGCGACGACGAGGAACGCGATTCTTCCGATGCGGGCGGCAAGGCTGCGGGGTCGCCTCGCAGCGGGGATATCAGTCGTCATCGGCGGAAGGTCCTCAAGGGTAGGTGGGACTGCGTGTCACGTAGTCCGGGTGCGCGTCTCGGGAAAGCGCGCGCCCTGGCATACTACCCATTCACCGAACGAGATCACATGAGCTTCGTCGACTGCAGGGCCGCCAGCATCTTCTGATTGCTGCGGATGAACGGGCGGCGCAGCACCAGTCCGAGCAGCAGCGCCGGCAGGGTGAACGCGAGCAGCCAGCCGAGCGACACCCAGTAGTCGTTTTGGTAGATGCCGGCGATGGCCGAGCGCATGGCGTTCACCGCATGCGTCGCGGGCAGGAACGGGCTGATGCTCTGGAACCACGGCGGCAGCACCTGCAGCGGGTACGCGCCGCCCGATCCCGAGATCTGCATCACCAGCAGAAGCACTGCCAGCGCTTTGCCGGCGTTGCCGAAGGTGACGACGAGCGTGTAGATGATCAGCGTGAACACCAGCGACGCGACCCACCCGGCGAGGATCAGCAGGAGCGGATGCCGCGGCTGCACCTGCGTGAACAGCACGCTGCCGAGACCGAGCAGCGAGCTCTGCAGGAATCCGACGACGGCGAAGATGCCGAACCGGCCGAGGTAGGTCTCGGTGGGGGAGAGCTCGGGCAGGCCCGTGGAGCCTCCGCGCGGCGGGTCGACGCGGATCGCGACCGCGGTCAGCAGCGCACCGACCCACAGTGCTAGCACGGTGTAGAGCGGCGTCATCGCGGCGCCGAAGCTGATCACCGAGTACACCGGCACGCGGGTGAGCTCGACGGGCTCGGCGAGATGCGTCGCGAGCGTGTGCGGATCGGCGCCGATCAGCTCGGTCAGCTCGGTCAGATCGCCGGTGTCGCGAGCGGTCACGAGCGCCGAGGCGAGCTCGTCGAACCTGGCCGCGGTCTCGGGGAGCGAGTCGGAGATGCCGGCGGTTAGCGCCTTGGCGTCGGACAGCGCCGAACCCGTCGACGGAGAGCCGGGGAGCGGGCCGGCGGCATCTC
>NZ_MJIR01000102.1:0-376 GCF_001878835.1 Microbacterium sp. AR7-10
CGGGGCGATCGTGCGCTCGTCCGTTCCGGTGCGCGCGTCTGCCGCAGAGGGTCGGGATGCGGTGGAGCGCGCGGTGCGGGCAGATGGTCTCGACGTGTTCACCTGGTCGGATGCCGCCGCCGAGCTGCGGCGGCGGATGGCTCTGCTGCACCGTGAGCTCGGCGAGCCGTGGCCCGATGTCTCCGACGAAGCCCTGCTCGCCCGTCTGGCCGAGTGGCTCGATCCGGAGCTGAGCGCCCTCGCGGGCGGCACCCCGGCGGATCGCATCGACCTCGCCGCGCCGTTGCGCCGGCTGCTGCCCTGGCCGGCCGCGGCTGACCTCGACGCCCTTGCCCCCGAACGGCTCGAGGTGCCCAGCGGCTCCCGGGCGCGGATC